>RFIL01000181.1 GCA_003695285.1 Calditrichota bacterium | reverse complement strand
TTTTCCCCACAAACAATGCCTTTTCCATATACCAATCTACAATATCGTGAAGACGATGTGGTATTATTTCCTGATAGCGCTCAGAGATAAAATTTAATATACCAGCCAGTAGCTTTTCTCTGTTCCATTTTATCCCGGTTTCAATTCGAAGAGAAGTTGCTGTGTTTTGCAACTCCGCTGGAAAATCATCCTGTGTCTGATTGATATTCAGCCCGATACCAGCGACAATATACTGGAGTTGATTGTTAGAAAAACTACTTTCCAGAAGTATCCCACAGAGCTTTCGATTATCAACCCAGATATCATTCGGCCATTTTAAACCACACTGGAACGTTTTTCCAGTTTCAAATTGGACAACACTCTCAATGTATTGTGCAACTGAATAGGCAATCCATAAATTCAGTAATCCAATTTGTGACACCTTGAGTTTTGGTCTCAGCAGAATAGAGAACCACAAACCAACCCCTGGTGGGCTATACCAATTTCGATTCTGACGCCCTTTTCCACGGGTCTGTTCTTCTGCAACGACCACTGTCCATTCTGGTAATTTTTTTCCCTTCTCATATAAATAAAGGTTCGTAGATGGTAATTTATCTATCAACCTTATCTGAAATCTCTCCGGAGTGGCCAGGAATTGATGAATCGCACCCAATTCCATTGCATAATGATCCTTATCTCTCATTTTTCCTGTAAAGATAATCGGCGACTGAGCGTAAAACAATATTTTTTCATAGCTTTGGTTTCTCAATTTTGATTTCACTTGCATTATCCGGGGATAATTGAGATATTTTTGCTGTTTTTTTAAAGGAAATCGGTCAATTTTTGAATTTCTTTGAGGCTAAATATGAAGTATCTCTGGGTTGTGGGAATCACGGTTGTATTACTAACAAGTTGTAGCCTGCAACGAATCGCTTTGAAAACTACCACGGGATTGTTTGCATACGGGGTGGAAGCATTATATGCAGAACCAGATCTGGAGTTAGCAAAAACTGCTATTGCCTCTAATCTAAAGCTATTAGAAGGCTTTCATCGCGCCGATCCCAATAACAAGGAACTGCTCCTTTTTCTGACTCAGGGATATGCCAGTTATAGTCTGGCTTTTTTGGAAGATACAGACCCTAAGAGAGCCAGTGCCTTTTATTTAAGGGCAAGGGATTACGGTTTTCAGTTGTTACAAAAAAGTTCTCCCTTCAAAAAGGGAATTCCCCAAACTGAAGCTGAGTTTAAAGAAAAGTTGACCCGATTAAAAAAATCCGATGTTCCGGCCCTATTCTGGGCAGCTTTTGCCTGGTCTGGATGGATTAACCTCAATCGGGATAAACCTCAGGCTGTTTTTGATTTAAATATTGTTAAAGCCATGATGAACCGGGTTCTGGAGTTGGATGAGGGATATTTCTTTGGGGGAGCCCATTTGTTTTGGGGAAGTATTCTGGGGTCTATCCCGCCCATGCTGGGTGGTAATCCGGAAAAAGCCAAACAGCATTTTCAACGAGCGCTGGAGTTGAGTGATGGAAAATTTTTGATGACTTTTGTCTACTATGCCCGATTTTATGCGGCACCAACCCTTAATGAGGAACTTTTTGATAGTTTGTTAGATAAAGTTATCTCAGCAAAACAGGATATTTTACCGAATTATGAACTCATGACATCACTCGCGAAACAAAAAGCCAGGTGGCTTGCGACCCAAAAAGAAGAATTATTTTGAATGTGACCACCTGAAAGAAAGGAGTTTACTGTGAAGATTGTCAGGTATTTCGGGATTTGTTTACTATTTATCTCCACCTTTCTCTGGGGACAACAAATTAAATTTGCAACAGTAGCTCCGGAGGGATCCACATACCTCAAAGTGATGCGAGAACTCGATCAGGAGATACGGCGCCTCACCAATGGTAAAGTGAAATTCAAAATTTATCCCAGCCAGATCCAGGGAGATGAAAAAGACGTATTACGTAAAATTCGCCTGGGTCAACTTCATAGTGCCGGGTTTACCGGTGTCGGACTGGGAGAAATTTTGCCAGAAGAAAGAATTCTGGAAGTGCCTCTCCTTTTTCGAAATTATGAGGAAGTCGATCATATTACCTCCCTTCTGTATGAGGAGTTCTCAAAAAAATTTGAAGAAAAAGGATTTATCATTCTGGGTTGGGCAGATGTCGGTTTTGCTTACCTCTATGCCCAGACGCCAATCACCACCTTGCAGGACTTACATAAAATCAAAATGTGGATGTGGGAAGGAGATCCGGTAGCGGAGGCTACATTTAAAGCACTGGGTGTTAGTGCCATTCCCCTGTCCCTCACGGATGTACTGACCTCTCTTCAGACCAACCTGATTGAGGCAGTTTATGTCCCTCCCCTGCCCTGTTTAACCCTGCAGTGGTATACTCAGGTCAAAACAATTATGGACCTGCCATTGGCTTATGTCTCAGGGGCGGTTCTGATTTCCAAGCGGATGTTTAATAAACTATCCCCTGAACATCAAAAAATCCTGCTTGAAAAAGGGCGAGAATATATGAAACGGCTGGTGCAGGAAAGTCGCAAAGATAATGAAGAAGCCCTTCAAATTCTTCAACGAAATGGATTGAAGATGGTCCATGTACCGGAAGAGAGCCAACAAGAATTTTTTCAAGCAGCTAAAAAAGCCCGCTTATCCCTGGTTGGCAAACTTTATAGTCAGGAACTGCTTCAACGGGTGGAAACTGCTCTTCAAGAATTTCGTGCACAAAATTCTCCAAGCAATTAATAATACGTGAATATGCGAGAAATCTTAAAAAAAATCGATCATGGATTAGCCACAATTGAACTGGGGTTAATCGTCATTATTCTTACGGCAATGGTGTTGATGGCATTTCTACAGGTCCTTTTAAGAAATCTCTTTTCCACCGGTATTCTATGGGGAGATATTTTTCTTCGCCATCTGGTACTCTGGGTCGGATTTGTCGGGGCATCATTGGCCACCCGCGATGAGAAACACATTAATATAGATATACTTACCCGCTACTTTCCTAAATCAATTCAGCCTTATTTTCATTTACTTACAGATTTTGTTACAATGGGAGTTTGTCTGGTATTAACGAAAGCTTCGTATGTATTTTTACAGTATGAGATTGAAGCCGGTACCACGCTGTTTGAAGAGGTGCCTTCCTGGTCTCTAAAGCTCATCATTCCTTTAGGATTTGCTTTAATTGCTTTTCGCTATCTTTTAAAAATTTTGGAACGCATTCTTTTCTGGGGAGAAATGAAAGAACGGGTTATCCTTCCCATGGATATCACTGAAGATTAGTGATAACTATTGAGACAGATGGAAAATCGTGTGGAACTTAAAATAGATGTTCGAGAGCTGAATCGATGACAACAATACTCTTTGGCATTTTATTACTCCTTCTGGCATTATTGGGGACCCCATTATTTGCAATTATCAGTTCAATCGCTTTATTAGCCTTTTATTTTGCTGATATAGACATCTCAGTCGTTATTATAGAACTCAATCGACTGACCAGCCAACCTATCTTACTGGCTATCCCATTATTTACTTTTGCCGGGTATCTCCTGGCTGAAAGTAATGCACCCCGTCGTCTGATCAATCTTTCCAGGGCCTTATTTGGATGGATTCCGGGTGGGGTTTCCATTGTTGCGCTGGTCTCATGTGCGGTCTTTACTGCTTTCACTGGCGCCTCAGGTGTGACCATCATTGCGCTCGGAGGTTTGTTGTATCCCATTCTGATTAAGGAAAAATATCCTGAGAAATTTACCCTCGGAATGTTAACTTCTTCCGGCAATCTCGGGATGCTTTTTCCGCCGAGTTTACCGGTAATCGTCTACGGCCTAATCAGTGAAGTAAGTATCGAACAACTTTTCATTGCCGGAATCATCCCGGGCTTACTGATGGTTTTCTTACTCTCATTATATAGTATTTGGTATGTCAAAGATAAACAATTACCCACAACTCCATTCTCGGTAAAAAATGCACTTACAGCCATAAGAGAATCCTTATGGGAAATTCCGCTACCGTTTATTATACTATTCGGGATTTATGGAGGCTATATTACTGCAACAGAAGCCGCAGCCGTGACAGCCTTTTATGTTCTGGTGGTAGAAGTGTTGGTATATCGTGATATAGACATTCGCAAAAAATTGCCTCATGTTATGCGAGAAAGTATGGTATTGGTGGGTGGTATACTGGTGATCCTTGGTGCTGCTCTGGGTATGGCAAATTATATGATTGATGCTGAAATTCCGATGAAAATTTTAAATGCCATGAGTGTATTTATCACCAGTAAAATCTGGTTTCTTATAACTCTTAACTTATTTTTGTTGGTGGTGGGTGCACTGCTGGATATTTTTTCGGCTATCCTGGTGGTGGTGCCGTTAATTATCCCAATCGCCCAAAATTTTGGAGTTGATCCGGTTCACCTGGGAATTATCTTTTTGGCTAATCTTGGTATCGGATATACCACCCCACCGGTAGGGATGAATCTTTTTATAGCCAGTTTTCGCTTTAACAAACCAATTGTAAAATTATATATCGCTTCACTCCCTTTTCTGGTTATCATGCTCATTGGATTGATTCTAATTACCTATATCCCTGATCTGAGTTTGTGGTTAGTAAAAATTTTTGCACCAACTCCCGTCTTGCGCTAATATGAAAAACACATTTAAACCACAGGAGATTCGATGAGTCAAAAGAAAGACCATTATCCATTTACCATTCGCAAAGCCACGGAAAAAGATGTAAAAACACTATTTACATTGGTCAAAGAGCTGGCTGAATATGAAAAATTGCTGGATGAAGTAAAAGCAACTGAGAACGATTTTTTATCCTTTGGTTTTGGTACCCCTTCCTATTTTAATGCTCTCCTTGTGGAAACAGATGAAGGTACACCTGTGGGCTTTGCATTATATTTTTTTACATTCTCTACTTTCGAAGGGAGACCTTCATTGTATCTTGAGGATATATACGTCAAACCCGTCTTTCGGGGAAAGGGAATTGGAAAACAATTGTTAAAGAAACTGGTTCAGATCGCTATAGAGAAAGATTGTAATCGGATGG
Source organism: Calditrichota bacterium (assembly GCA_003695285.1). GTDB lineage: Bacteria > Calditrichota > Calditrichia > RBG-13-44-9 > J075 > J075. Next base: position 21,009 of record RFIL01000181.1, on the reverse strand, counting down.
AATGGGCGGTTTTAAATTGGAATACCCCGGCAATTGAGTTTTACCAGTCACTGGGTGCTTTTCCGATGAACGAGTGGACGACATACCGCTTAAATCGTGAAACAATGGAAACTTTAAAAGATACCTTATAACTGAATTTATCCAGCACATGAACAATACAGAAAATAAACAATTAATTCAGCAACTCCGGGATTTTTTTCGAACAGAGAATTTCGAGTTGACCCGGCTAAACGGTGGCGCTTCCTCCCGTAAGTATTATCTTATTGAATTCAACACCCCATCGTATTTCGGGCGTTCAAAGGTAGTCTTGATGACTGTCCCCCTCAATGAACGGACCGTCATGGAAGACTACATGAATATTGATTACTATCTAAGGCGGCATGGAATAAAGACACCACGCCTTTTTGAAATGGAACTCTCCCACGGCTGGATCTTTCAGGAATATTTAATTCATCCTTTATTAAATCAATACCTGGAGACGCATCCAGAACATCTGGAAAACGCTTTGCTAGAACTCTTCAATTTTTTAAAAGAGCTACAAGCCAGATGTACGTTTGAACAACATTGTCCGGCGTTTCAACGAAAATTTGATATTAACAAATATTTGTATGAGTTCAATTTTCATGTTAGTGAACAGTTGTTAAAACAATATCTCAAGGTTGAGAATCCACAGGATTATACTCGAGAACTGGCAGAGATAATAAGTCATTTTCTCGATATAGATTATCCCATTTTTGTTCATCGAGATTTTCAGAGTAGCAATTTATTTATTGAAACCATTGGAGAATCATACAACTTTTATGTGATCGATTTTCAAGATGCACGTCACGGCACACCGATTTATGATCTGGTCTCATTTCTCTGGGATTCCTACATTCACATCCCCGAGAACCTGCGGAACACTTTAATTAAGGAATATTTTTCTTTTTTGATTGAATTAAATATCCAATGGGATTGGGAATATTATCGAAAAATAGTGGATTTCACAGTTATCCAAAGGAAGCTTCACGATGCCGGGGCTTTTGCCTATAATCATCTACGCTTTAATAACGCTCATTATACCCCATACATCAAGCCAGCCATTGAAATGGCATTGCATCTGATGCATTCCTACCGTGAATTTCATAACATCGCTCCTCGGTGGGACTCTCTCCTCAAGAAACTGTGAAGCGGTGTTTTCTTCAGTTTGCTACTATTATTCAGGCAGAATTGGTTTTATAGAGATAACTTTTCAGAATGTAGAGTACAAAGTCTTTAATGCGCTCCTCTACTTCTTCGGATTCCCGTAGAAATAGTTCCTGTGCCTCGTTCAGGTTCACAGGATCACATTCCTGGAGAGTGGGTGAACCTTTAAAAGCACCCTGAAACTCCTCTACTCGAGCAAATGAGATACCACTGGCTTTATCCCATTCAATCATCTGCTCTTCGGTTCTCTTATTAAAATAAAATTGAAATCGTGTTATCTCCTCACTGTCGGGGTCTTCCCAGATGTATAAATCTGAATCCAGGGACGAGAACCAGCGAAGTCGATAACCGCTATTATCCTGACGGACATTACGAATTTCGTAAAGTCCGTAATCATCAAAATCCATTTATACCACCAGCCATTAAATAAAAAAATTAATACTTACCACCACATACCAATTAAAATAATTACACAACAAACATGTGTAAGACTAAATGAACAAAAAACCCCCCCCTGTTTTCATTGAGGATGATCACATTAAGGTGAGTATTAGAAAAGCTTAATCAAGGAAATTTGTCATTGGGATACTTATCGGGATAATATGAGGGATACTGATGCGGAGAAGATTACATTTTCTTCATTCTACGTCGGATTTCTCTAAGTTTTTTCCTGGCAAGGTAATCATCTGGTTGCAATTCAACCACCTGAGTATAGTATTGCTCTGCCTGACCCAATCGCCCTAAACTCAAATAAATTCGTGCAATGGTCGCTAAAATCTTCGGGTCCCTGGGGGATTGTTCCAGCTTCTTTAGATATTCATTTAAAACACTTTCCACAATATTGATGTATCGATAGGGTTCGCCCAATTTGGGGTTACTGGAGAAATACTCGGGTTCTATTTCTACTACTTTGCGGAATTCTTGCAGAGCCAGGTCATATTCCTTTCGGGATTCATAGATTTTACCCAAACGCATATGGGCCTGGGCCAGGTTATCCTTCAGGGATATCGCCATTTTGTAATAATAAATGGCACTATCTGGTTTATTTAAATGCTCATAGGCCAGGGCCAGGTTATAACTGGCTTCGTAAAAGCGATTATCATATTTCAATGCGGTTCTATAAGCTTTCACCATCCTGCGCAACACCTCATTGGGGTCCCCAATCCGGGATTTGTCGCGCAATCTTTTTAAATCTGAAATTGCAGTGGTATGAGTGCCATTAGTGCCAGGAGGTGGAACATATTGCACTTCAATAAGAGCCCAGAATGCATCAACGATTTCTTCCAAAGCCCCTTTCTTATAAATTGCATTCCCAAGGTTAAAATACGCAGTAGCAAAATTCGGCTTTAGAGATATGGCTTTATTAAATTCAATGATAGCTTCTTCAAAAAGGTTTAAGGCATAATAGGCTTCACCTAAGGCATTATTAGCCTGATAAAATTGGTTATCTAATTGAGTCGCTTTTTTTAATGATTGAATCGCTTGTTTATACCAGCCCCGTTTCATTTCTGATAGACCCAGATGATAATAAGTGGGCGCATAATTCGGGTTGATATCAATGGCCCGTTGAAATGCCTGGATACTCTTTTTCAGGGAATCCATCCGGCTATAGACAATACCCAGATAATAATAACTTCGATCATACAGGGGATTCAAGTCGATGGCTGTTTTTAATTCCTTTAAGGAAGCCGAATAATCCCTTTTCAAATAATAAATGACACCCTTCCCGAAATAGGGTTTAAAATACTGAGGATCTTGCTGGATCACCTTTTCAAATTCTTGAAAAGCTTTTTCATAGAAACGGAAGTTATAATATATCACTCCCAGGTTGTAGCGAGCATCCCGAAATTGGGGATCTTTCTGAATAGCTTTTTGAAAATACCCGGCGATAACTTCCATGGGCGATTCTTTATCAACTTCCACATACGCTTTACAGAAGGCTTCGAAAGCATCAATGGAAGTAGTTGGTACATCTCTGATGTGGAGAAGGTCATTCTTTGACAATGGTATTGTCATAACCGCAAAGCTTTTTTCAATCATTTTTTCAGAAATCTGAAATAGCTGGTCCAGCGGCATGAAAAACTTCTGGGTATAAATCGGTGAACCTGTATAGGTACTAACCAGACGAAAATCGATTTGAAGTTTGTTTCTTTCTACTTTATAAGAACCACTAAGGAGTACTTCAATCCCGCTGGCTTTTCCAATGGAAAACGCTTTGCGCGGTGAGAGCTGTTGGGAGTTTTTAACCTGAAGTTTATTTAATATCCTCTGAAGTGTTTCTCGTTCATAAACCGTAACGGTTTGAATTCCGCCGAGTTTTTCGTAGAACAGGTATTCAATGCCACGGGTTAGCCATTGATAACGAGCATTACCCTCATTACTAAACGGTATAATTCCAATTACCCGCTGGCTCTGAGGGTATAAATTCCCTAACGGCACTACAACATATAAAACAAGAAGTAGTAATAAACTGTAAACCCCTTTTAGGTAACTACTCATATGTATCCTGATTAACTTTTCCCCAGACAATTGGTCCAGTCAAATTAAGTATGCAGTTGTTACAAATTGTCGTCAAAATATATTTTATTCTTAATCAATAAGTAACTAATTTAAAAAACTCATCATTATGTGAAGTGAAAGAAATCACGTCTAAATTCTCAAAAAAACTCTTTATTCAACTCACAATCTAACGAGATTATCACCTATATAAAAATCAATTTTTATTGATTTTGTATATTTTCAAACCACCTAATACCAATAAACCTGTATAAAAAATGCCATCATTTCCTTTAAACTGAAATGATTAATGTCACCAATTACTCAGGGAAATATTTCAGTTTTCCAGATGCGACTATTTCACCATTTTTCTGTTTCGGTAGAGAAGGGATTAAAACTGTCGATTAAATAAAAAAATAATAGTTTATCTCTCATTTAAAAACTATTTTTGAGGTTATATTTGAAAATTGATCACAATAATAATCATAATTTGAAGAAGGAGTTACCAATGAAATATGACATTAAAGATGCAGCACTTGCACCGGCAGGCAGAAAACGTATCGAGTGGGCTGATAATGATATGCCGGTATTAAGAGAAATACGCAAACGATTTGAAGTTGAAAAACCCCTGGCAGGAAAGAAGATGGCGGCCTGTTTACACATCACTGCCGAGACTGCCAATTTAGCCCGCACTCTGGTCGCTGGCGGAGCAGATCTGGTTCTCTGCGCTTCCAATCCATTGAGTACTCAGGACGATGTAGCGGCAGCGTTGGTACACGAATACCAGATTCCGGTGTTTGCGATTAAAGGTGAAGATCATGATACCTATTATCAGCACATTCATGCCTGTTTACAACACGACCCGGTGATCACAATGGATGATGGAGCAGATTTAATCTCCGTTCTTCACAAAGAATATCCTGAAAAATGCAGTCAGATTTACGCCTCTATGGAAGAAACAACCACCGGGGTTATTCGATTACGGGCAATGCATCGGGATAATGCGCTTAAATTACCGGTGTTTGCCGTGAACGATGCCACCACCAAACATCTTTTTGATAACCGATATGGAACCGGTCAATCCACTGTGGATGGGATCATACGGGCTACGGATATTCTATTAGCTGGCAAAACCGTGGTTGTTGCAGGGTATGGCTGGTGTGGCAGAGGTGTAGCGGTGAGAATGCGAGGAATGGGAGCAAACGTTATCGTTACTGAAGTAGATCCCATCAAAGCGCTGGAAGCCGCCATGGATGGATTTAGAGTATTGCCCATGAGTAAAGCGGCTGGAGAGGGGGATCTCTTTGTTACCCTGACCGGGGATATCCATGTATTACGAAAAGAACATTTTGAAAAGATGAAGGATGGGGCGTTGATTGCTAATTCCGGTCATTTTAATGTGGAAATTGATATACCCGCATTGGAAGAGATGGCAACGGCGGTAAGAAAAGGCGTCCGGGAGTTTGTCGATGAATATCAGATGTCCGACGGGCGGAAATTATTCTTGTTAGGTGAGGGTCGGTTAATCAACCTTGCTGCTGCTGAGGGACATCCAGCCAGCGTTATGGATATGAGTTTTGCCACTCAGGCACTATGTACTGAATATGCTTTAAAGCATAAACTGGAACCCAATGTCTATGATGTGCCCCACGAGATCGAAGATTATATCTCCCGATTGAAATTACAAACCATGGGAATCGAAATTGATACCTTAACGGAAGAGCAGGAAAAATATCTGGATTCCTGGGAAATGGGCACCTGAGAGTGGGCTACGATTATCTCAGGGCATAAAAAAAACCATCTTTACTTCCAATAAAAATTTTACCATTAGCAACCACCGGTGAAGCAAACAATCTGCCACCGGTGGTATATTTCCAGATCAGTTCACCACTTACGGAGTTCAAAGCATATAATACTCCGTTAACCCCACCAAAATAAATCATGTTATCAGCAATTGAAGGAGATGATTCAATCTCTCCGCCATCTTCAAATTTCCAGAGCAATTCCCCACTGGTCAGCGAAAGAGCATATAAATAACCATCTTTGCTACCAAAATATACTGTATTATTTAAAATCGCCGGGGAAGAGGTGATCTGGTCACCGGTCTCAAATTTCCAGATTTCACTTCCATTCTCTATATCCACTCCATACATATTTCCATCCAGGCTACCAACAACAACGATTTTCTCCGTCACTGCCGGAGAAGCGAAAATTAAATTTTCAGTTTGGAAGTCCCATTTTATATCACCATTCTTTTTTAAAGCATACAATTTTCCATCCCAGCTCCCAACATAAATCACCCCATCTTTGTATGCAGGAGAAGAACTTACACCTGTCCCAAGAGTTATTTTCCAGATTACCTCCCCATTTTTCATCGAGATTGCATAAAAATCACCATTTAAAGCTCCTATTAAGATATTCTTCCCTGCTATCGTTGGTGAACTAAATATCCTATCCCCTGTATCAAAATCCCAGAGCAATTGACCGGTAAGAGCCTCCACGCAATACAGTTTTCCGTCATAACTCCCTATAAACAATTTATTTTTTACCAATAAAGGTGAAGAGCCGATTTGCCCATCAGTCGAAAATTTCCATTTTAATTGCCCATCCACCACATCCAGAGCGTATAAATTCCCATCAGAACAACCGAAGTACACCATCGTATTTGTCACCACAGCACTGGAACGTACCCAGGCACCGGTCTGATATTTCCACAATAATTGGGGCTCAGATTGTAAGGGGATGGTATTATAAACACCGGTATTCATCAAATCAGCCCGAAACTTCATTCCCTGTTGCAAACTGGATGAACAGGAACTTAACAATATGATAAAGAAAAATAAAAAGAACCCATTTCTTAACATAATCATACCCCACTACCCTATTTTTGACGATACACCCTGGCTCTTCAACATTTCAGTAGACTTATGTTTTTGATTGCAAACAGTTTACCAATTTTTCTTTTGGCGGCGTTAAATTCATCAACCCAATCCACTAATTGAAATAAATTTATGAATAAGATTAATTTTCCGGGATAAATATAACAATTGAGTTGAATATATTCAAAAAACTACTGGAATCATGAAAATTTCTTTAGCAAGCAATCCCTCATGAGTTTACCCCAAAATATGTTCATGTGAGAAAAAGATTTACAGTCTGTGCAGATAAAGGCCACCTCCCAAATCCTTGAGAGGTAGCCTTTAAGTGAGTAGGTTAATTATAGGTTGGTAAAAAGGAGTAATCCCGAGCATATTCCAGCATTTGCTCGGTAAAATCATCCGGGTATTCTACTTTTACATCAACAATTTCATCCCCCTTCATTACCGGAATCAATTTGGGATTAATAAAACCGGCATAGGGGGCAATATTTAATTTGGAATATCGTTCCAACACCTCTTTGTGCAGCTCCGGATCAACTTTAACCCCATAGCTTTCCACAAGTTCTTTCGCAGCCTGATAATCACCTTGAGATTTGATCCGTTGAATTTCCCGAAGGAGTTGACCGAAGAGTTCCCGGAGTTTTTGGTAATCCCGGATCACAAAATATGTTTTATTATCCTTCCTCACTTTCTCAATCACATTGTCAGACTTACCCATTTCATATGCCCATTTTGCTATAAGCTGTCGATTTCGCATATGAGCTTCTTCCAGATTTTCTCCGGGTTTTAGCCTCCGCAATTGTAACATTAAACCATTGATGATGTAACGGTTATATTCCACTTTTCCAACATCTAAAGATGGCATCACCCCGATTTCGACCAGTTTCGGGTCCAGGATAAAATACAGTGCCACCAGATCAGCTCTGGCTTCCTCCAGAGTTGAGGCATAATTTTTTAAAGTTTCTTTTGGGGTCGCCACTCCCGGTTCTAATTTGCCAGAAGCATGCCCAATAACTTCATGCATATCGGTATGAAGATCGCCAGCCAGAGCACCATATTTTTTGGCCAGGCGAATATCCTCCGGTGAATACCAGAATTCCTCCAGTATTCCACTTCCTTTTGAAGATTCATTATAGGAATGGATAATATTTCCAAGACTTACGGATTTCGACCCATGTTCAGCTCGAATCCAGTTGGAGTTCGGCAGATTAATTCCAATAGGTGTTGAAGGTGAGGCATCTCCGGATTCAACGACGACTGTAATCACTTTAGCTGAAATACCTTTTACTTTATCGCGTTTATGCTGCTCCATGATAGGAGAATTGTCTTCAAACCACTGGGCAATACTGCTGATGGTTGCGATTCGTTTGGTTGCTTCCATATCCTTGAAAGAAACGACAGATTCATAGGCACCACGATATCCAAGTGGATCTCCATATACTTCAATGAATCCGTTGATGACATCAATTGTGGAAGAAGTATCCTGCACCCAGGCAATATTATATTCATCAAACGTTCGCAAATCCCCTGTCTTATAATATTTAATTAACAATTCCAGCGCTCTTTTCTGTGCATCATTTTCCGCCACCGTTAACGCTTTCTCCAGCCAATAAACTATCTTTTCAATTGCTGGTGAATACATTCCTCCTACCTTCCAGACACGTTCTTTAATACGCCCATTTTCTTTGACCAGCTTGGAATTTAACCCGTAAGAGATTGGGTGAGGATCTTTGGGGTCAATGAGTTTCCGGTAATATTCTTCTACCTCTTTTTGGGTAACCCCTTCATAATAATTACAGGCAGAATTCATCACTAAATCCACATTGGGGTCCAGATTCACTCTTTTTGCATCGACTTCAGGATCAAACATGATGGGAGTTAGTTTGGCAATTAAGTCATCCAATGTTTCACCCTCTTGCAAGGGAAATTGGGCACCCGGAGAGTGTTTTACCAGATGAGCAAAATACTCTTCGCTAAATTCAGGCATAATTTTGATTGTAGAATAATGATGATGAATACCATTCGAAAACCACACTCTTTTGGTATAAACCATAAATTTTTGAAATTCATCACTGTTGCGATCGCCCTCGTAGTGATTTACAATCGCCTCCAGAGTGCGGCGAATGCATAAATTGTGCTTGTAATTTTGATCCCAGAAAATATCCCTTCCGGATAACGCTGCCTGATAGAGGTAATATGCCAGCTTCTTTTGTTGGAGGGTAAGCTTGTCGAAGCCAGGTACCTGATACCGCAGAATCCGTAAATCGGCAAACTGTTCGGTTTGATACTTAAATTCATTCGTTTCTGTTTTTTTCTGGGAACTACAACCCACCAGAACCAATGCTAATAAAATAAAACCAATGATACAGGAATTTTTCATAGCACTATCCTCATAGTTTACAGTTATTAAACACAATATTATTAACTTTCTAAGTTAACAGTGGAATCCCAATTTTTCAAAGGATTCTAAAATTTATCTTCTGAACCTATCATAAAGAAAAGGGAATCATTCAACTATATTCTCCGGTGGAAGTTCGAGAAACAATCCATTATATTTACCTCCGAAAAAGGGTGTAGAGACTCAGGTAAGGAGGTAGAAATGAAAGTTATTTTAAATTTTACCGTGGTGCCAATCGGTACCGGCCTTTCCTTATCCAGGTATGTGGCTGAATGTGAAAAGATCATTAAAGAAGCGGGATTGAAATCTAACCTGCATGCGAATGGCACCAATGTTGAGGGTGAATGGGATGAGGTTTTCAATGCTATTAAAAAATGTCACGAACGCTTGCATGAAATGGGTGTTCCCAGATTGTTTACTTCCATTCAAGTTGGGACTCGAGTCGATAAGCCCCAAACGATGGATGATAAGATCAAAAGTGTTCAGGAAAAATTGAAGCAATGAATTAAACAAAATCATTGAACCATGTTCTCGATTGTGAGGATTCGTTAATGCCAGTGGTTCCGGTCACAGACAGTAATCTCCAAAAAGCAGCTTCCATCATCCGGGAGGGAGGTTTGGTCGCATTTCCCACGGAAACGGTCTATGGACTTGGAGCTGATGCCTGGAATCCCGAGGCTTGTGCCCGGATCTTTGAGGTAAAGAATCGCCCTTTCTTTGATCCCTTAATTTTACATCTTGCTGAATATGAAATGGTATTTGAACTATGTTCTCAGGTCGATCCCCGTGCAGACCGGTTGATGAAAAAATTCTGGCCGGGACCACTGACGGTCGTTCTCCCCAAAGTTGAGAAAGTCCCCGATATTGTCACAGCTGGCTTGCCCACGGTTGCAGTTCGAATACCAGCCCATGCGGCAGCTCGGGAGCTCATCCGGTTGGCAAAGACCCCTATCGCGGCTCCCAGTGCCAATCCCTTCGGTCGTCTCAGCCCAACCACAGCAAAGCATGTGGAGGATCAGATTGGGGAAAATGTTGATTTAATCCTGGATGGAGGTCCCTGTGAGGTTGGAGTTGAATCCACTATCGTTGCTTTTATTGAAGACAAACCTTATCTCCTGCGTCCGGGAGGAATCCCTCTGGAGGAAATTGAGAAAGAAATTGGACCTGTTGAGATTATGAAAAGCTCGCAGCGGTCCCCTCTCTCACCCGGCCTGCTTTCCCGGCATTATTCACCACGTACCCCTTTTATTATTTTAAGTGGGGATTTACCCAAAATTGATCCCGGAAAGAAGATAGGATTTCTGGCATTCCAGAAACCTCCAAAGAGCGGTTTATTCCAGACCGTGGAAATCCTTTCCCCATCCGGGGATTTACGAGAGGCGGCTGTAAACCTGTTTGCCTGTCTTCACCGTCTGGATAATGCAAATCTGGATATTATCTATGCAGAACCGGTTCCTGAAGAAGGGTTGGGAAGAGCCATTATGGATCGGCTACGAAAAGCAGCAGGAAAAGGTTAGAAAAAAGTTGTATCTCAGAAAGGTGCTAGCTATTCCTTCAAATGAAGGAATCCAGCGGCAGCGAGAAAACAAACGATAGCCCCCAATATTAGAAAAAGATTCCCCCAGAAAATGCTAACGTTCAAAACATAATCTAAAGAATCCTTACATGGGATTTTTCTAAAATATTGGAAGTAGCGGTAAAGCCCCCATCCCCCTAATATGAACATCCAGAAACCAAGTGTTAACAGTTGTTTCGGTTCCATAGGAATCCTCGTGAAGATTCAACCCCTTACCTTATTGCACCGTGTAAGCTCAAACCTGTTGTAAAAATTCTTCTAACAGATTATAGAGAGCAAGCTGTTGACTCCCGATGAAGAGCAATGTTGATTGAGGTGAAAGGATTTCCTGTAACTTTTTCAATGCTGTAGAGGTGTTTCGGCAGGCCACAATTGTTTTTTTTGTGTGATTCATCTGTTTGATACCTTTAGCAATATAAGTAGCATACTTACCAATCGTCACCACCACGTCGATAGGTAAAGCAGCAATGTAATACCCCATTTTTTGATGAATCTCTTTCGGGGCAGGACCGGGGTTACTGATGTCTCCAATCACCAGTACCACTTTTTTGGAAAATCGTTTGAATTGAACCAGGGACTCACACGCTTTTGTCACCGAGTTGATGGTGGCATCATAGGTATGATCCAGAATAAAGAAATCATCTGTTTTGATCAGATTACCCCGGTGGGGCAATACTGAAAAGTTTTTTTGTAAGGTACGTTGGATATCAGGAAACTCAATGTTGAAAATTCGGGCAACAGCAATCGCCGCTAGGGCATTATAGATCAAAGCCGAGGTATAAATTGGGAGATGAAATTTATAATAGCCATTGACAGTAAAAACTATCCCATCCGGTCCCAGATGTTCAATATTATTAGCATTGAATGTAGCATTTTTATTCAGTCCAAACTTAATCACATTGGGAGTGGGAGCAAAACTTGCCATCCAGCTGACTAATTCATCATCTATATTTAAAACAGCATAGCCATCTTTAGGTAGTCTCCGCACCAACTCTACTTTGGTGTTTGCGATGAGATATTTATCCCCATTCTTGGCAAGATGAGCTTCGCCAATATTGGTCACCACAGCGATGTTGGGTTGGGCAACTCGTACCGCCCATTCAAACTGTTCAGGCTCGACAATTCCCAATTCCCAGAGGGCTATCTCATGCTTTTCATTCAACTGTAAGATGGTGGAAGTGAGTCCCGCGGTGGTGACACACTGCATGGGGGTTTCCAGAATATTGTAGAAAGATGACAGGATGGCACTGATCATCCGTTTGGTCGTGGTTTTGCCATCAGAGCCTGCAATACCAATTACGGGAATATTGAATTGTCTCCGCCTTTTCAGGATTTGTTTGAGATTCAACTCAATAAATTCCCGACTACCAGTAGGGGGAATTAATGATATCTCATCCGAATACAGGTCTTTGGGTGTTTTATCGCCCAATCTTTACTCCATTCTTAACTGTTTAACTACACAAAATGTAGTTCCGGTATATAATCGACATAACCATGGTAAAAAAGATATTCCAAATAGCTTTTCATTTCATCCCACAATCCCGAAACGCTCTGAAAGGCAAATAATTCAGAAAGGATTTCAAAATAGATATTCCAACTTACAGAACCCCCAGGATGATAATCTTTAGCGATATTCATCAAATTACGGAGACCAATCTGCAAAGAAAGTAATAAAGATTCCATAACTTGATGATCAACATGATCCCGATGGAACGCTATCAAAAGATGAATATAACGTGAATCCGTTTTTTCACAATAATCCTCAACAATATCCAGGTAACTATCGGACTGATAATACGATTCTATAGCCTTATCACCCTCCAACAGACAGGCTGGAAATTTCTCCAGAATTTCATCGAGGGAGCCATCCCAGGAAATATTCTCCCATTCCACCTCTATCTCATAAAATTCTTTAAACAACAAAGAAGCCAGCACCTGGTACTGGGATTCCCCATATTGAGATGCAATACGATGAAAACTATGCAAATTAGACTGAAAAAAAACCAGGGCATAACGAGTGGCTTCAGCACTCCAGATAGCGATGTCCGGTACAATAACCAGCTCACTGCTGTTGCGGGCATAATCCAGGGGAGAAATCAAAGCTAAATCAATTTTTTTCTGCACTAAGTTAGCACAATTTTGCGCAGTACTCCCCTCCTGCAGGGATATATCTTTCAATAGCCCGGAGGTTTTCAGTCCATGGATGATGGGTTGGCTAATTAATTCATTGGTAACAGCAAACTGAATCATCCGCTACTCTTTTCCGTTAAGGTGCGAATTTTCTTTATTGGGATAAACACGTAACAGTCCGTCCCTACACCAATTTCACTCTCGTAATAAATAATTCCCTCATTCTCTTTGATGATTTGATAGACAATCGATAATCCTAAACCGGTGCCATACGGTTTAGTTGTATAAAATGGGTTGAAGATATGTTCCAGATTCTCCTCAGCAATACCACATCCATTATCTTTAATATGAATTTTTAGATGTGGCATTTTTTTCAACATCGCAAAATATCTGGCATGAGTCCGATTTTTGATATTTCGGATCTCTTTAGGATGAAATAACTCTAATTTTACCTGAATAGTTCCCTGATCATGGATGGCTTCAACACTATTCAGTAGGAGATTTAGCAACACCTGTTGCAATTGAGCCGGATCGATGAAAATTTCGGGGAAATTCGGTTGAATGTCTATTGCAATTGTCACATTATTTTCTTGAGCTTTTTGTTGAACCAGATCAAAGACCTCAGAAACAATGGGTGTCACTTCGGTAAACTGCGGATTGGGTTTTGAAGGTCTGGCATAAGAGAATAAAGTCCGCAGTAAATCATCCAGACGATTCACCAAACGCACAATCCGTTTGACATATTCAATACGCGGATCATCTTCTGCTAATTCTTCTTCAAAGGTCTGAGCCATGGCTTTTATTCCAGCAAGTGGATTTCGAATTTCATGCGCTATGCCGGAAGCCATCATTCCCAGGGAGGCCAGTCGATCAACTCGTCTCATTTCCTCCTGAATTTCCTTTAAAAAAGTAATATCCTTCAACACAACGATATATCCCTCTTCCTTGTTCAGCTTGTCGGTGAATGTATGCACCGAGAATCCCAGTAACTTTTTTTCACCCTCTTCATTCACTAATTCAATTTCCGGGCGTTCGTTTACATCCGTGTCCTGCTCTCCTACTTCCAGTATCATTTTTACCAGCCGGGGTTCAAGGGTAGATTTGATCGACTTGTAGATCACCTCTTTAGCATTCACATTTAACAACTTCGCAGCGCCATTATTCAAATATTTCAAGTGAGTGTCTTTGCCAATCACCATGATGCCAAAATCAAGCTGGTTCATCACCTGATCCAGAAACTCAAAAAGGAATTTCCAGACTTTGCTATCCAGTTTTGAGGAGACGTTTTTCTCCAGAGAATTTAAATAAAAGAGACTCGTAAAAAGGTGGGTCAGGTGTTGAACAAGGTTATAATGGAAATCATCAAATGGGTTCTCATCCGTTTTAATAATAAACAGAACATATCGAATAGCATACTCAATGGGGATTGGATAAACGATGATAGATTGTATTTTCTCAGGAATCAAGGCATTCAGATATCCCACCAGAGGGCTGGCCGGTGAGATATTGTTCAGGATCGTCGGCTTCTGCAATCTCACCGCTTTCAGAACAATCGGCAATTCGGAAATGGATAGCGTGGAGAGAGGTGGATTTGCAATTTCGGGATGAACCCTCTTTAATGAAAGTAAATCCTGGGCACCCGTTTCAAACAGGAATACATACTGAGCATCACTAAATTGCTGGAGATACTGTAAAATGACATTCAGAGGTTCTTCTGTGCTTTTTTCTGAGAGGATAGCCTTGTTGATAGTTTTATACAGTGTTGTTAACCCATCTATCATATCTTGAGGGATGGATTTTTCAAGGGGAGTTTTGGGTGTTTTGCGCTCTTCTCGCTGTCGGAGACGGAGTAAATTTTTCACACGAACCTGGATATCCAACCGATCGAAGGGGACCAACAGGTAATCATCCATCCCCATCTCTGTTAATTGATACCGCAATCGAACCGGTTTTTCTGGAACCAGGGCCAAAACCGGGATGGAACGAAAACTGGGGTCTTCTCTCAAAAACGAAAAGTGATGGGTTAAAGCATCTTGATAGGGGATGGTATCGATAATAATTAAGGAGGCATCAAGGAGGCGAAACTTTACCTCCGAAAGATTTTCAGCTGAAATATACTCAAACTGATATTTAATATTTCTTAAGGCTTCCTGCAGAAAATAAAAATTTTTTTCCTCTTTACCCAGGAGAACAATTTTATCCGGCACAAAATAACTCCTTACCAACTATCTGGAAAATATCGACTTGAACCGTTCGTAATCCAGTATGATAATTTTGCCTTTTTCTTTTTTTAGATAACCCTGAACCATCAAAGATTTTATCACCCGGGAAATCGTTTCTCTGCTGGTTCCAGCCATATTTGCCAGATCCTGTTGCAGAGGTAATTCACTAATTTCCACCTGGCCTTTTCGAAACACACCCGAATCTTCAGCGATCCGGAGGAGAGTACTGGCAACCCGGCCAGTGGCATCTTGCAAAGACAACGATTTAATATGTTCGTCACTTTTCCGAATACGTTGCGCCAATTCTTTTAAAAGATTGATCGCAATCTGCGGATAATCTCGGAGCATCTGGAGAAAATCTTCTCTGCGAATGACCATTAACTCCGACTCATCAATGGCGGTCACATTTGCCGAACGGGTTTGACCATCCAGGAGAGACATTTCACCAAAAAAATCCCCTTCACTAAGTATGGACAGGATCACTTCCCGACCATCATCACTAATCCGGGATATTTTAACCCTACCCGAGAGCAGAATAAACATTGTCGAACCGACTTCTTCTTCAATCAGAATTAAATTATCCTTATGATAGCGTTGTTTGCTGGCCACCTGGATAATCTTTTCCAGTTCGCGTTCGCTAAGTTCGGAAAATAATGGAATCTGTTTTAAGACTTCAACATCCATGCTACACCTCTCTAATATTGAACGGTAAAATATTTCTCTTTCTGAAATTTGTGATTTAAAATTCTTGCCACCCGCTCAGCTTCGGAGCGAGTGGAGTAGCCGCCGATCAATACAATAAATAATTTTCTCCCACTTCGTATTTTTTCTATGATTCGAGTGTTGGGATAATCTTTTGAAAATTCATCCTTTACTCGTCTGGCATTTTCTTTGGTACTGAAGGCCCCTAACTGTACTCCGAATTGTAAACTCCGCTTCCCGGTCCATCGGGGGAGAATATCATGTTCAAAAAAAAGTTCATCTCGCTCGATTTTTTCGGCTGTGCCATAAATTCCTCTTGCGGCATAATAGTCTGCAATCCGTTGCCGAATGAACTGTTGCAATCTGGTATCTTCCGTTCTCGTATATATATCGGAAAATTTTTGTATGGCATCATCAGCTTCAGTGACAAAAAGCGTGTTTATGAATTGTTTCCAATCTTCAAACGGTATTGAATGGCTCTCATTCAATTGCTTTAAATCTAAAATCCGATGTTGTGAGTACAACTGGGCCAGTGATTCCCGGTCCTGAGCAAATAGAGATGAGAGCAGGAAAAAGACAATGGGAAGAGACCAAATTAAACAAATGTATCTATTCCGAGACATTCCGGACATCTCCATAGCGGTTCCTTACTCTCATACTGGCATTTCTCACACTGATATGAGGGTGCCAGATAATTATGATTCTCTTTAAATAGCGATATTGCCTGAGTCGCAGCCTGCTTGTATTGTCCCTTATTAAATAATACAACCACTTTTTGAGTAATCAATTCCGGAGCATCCGGGTGTTCATCTTCCAGCCGTTTAAGCAGGTCCAGGGCACTATCAAAATCACCTTTTTTAGTATAAATTTCGGTTAACGCCAATCCTGGTTTTAAATTATTTTTAAACGAATCTATCATTTCCATATAATGGCGTTCCACATCACTAAACCGACCAATCTCAAATGAAGCCTTTTCCAGGTCCGAAAAGACAATATAACTCTTCTCCGGCACAGCAAAACACATTTTCTTCCAATATTCAACGGCATCTTCCAGGCGATTTTCTTGTTTATAGGAACGACCCAGATAATAGTAAGCAGCCGCGCAATTACTGTCCTTCTTTAAAGCTTCCTTAAAAAGAACCCGGCCCTCTTTTCCACTTCCTTTTTCCTGGAGTTCTAATCCCTGAAAGACCAGGTAGAGTGCTACGCGTTTCTGATATTGAGGAGACAATTTTTTTTGAAATTTATCAATTAATTCACTGGCAGCTTTCCATTGACCGGTCTTTTCATATAAATCAACCATCTTCTGTACTAACCAGAGGTCCGGCTTTTTTTCTAACTCTAATAGCGTTTGGGCGATTTTACTGGCCTTTTCCCAATCGTTGGCCGCTTCATAATCTAATATCAAACTTTTCTGAATTCGTACCCGTTGGGTATGGGTTAAAGTTGTCCGTAGTGTTAAATCCCTATGAATTCGGATGGCATTGGGTACCATCCCCCGTTTGCGCAATAAATCACCCAGATGGATGTAGGCATTGATATTTTCGGAATCTTCCCGAATTGCATCTTTGAACTTTTGGATGGCAACCCGTTCATTACCCTCAAGTGTATTTTCCAGTGCTTCCTGATAGACATTGCTCTGCCGTTCAGTTTGCTGTTTTCTCCTGAACTGCCAGTAAATTGCAAAACTCCCAATTGCAATGATTAATACCATCAGGAAAAAAGTCGTATTGGTTTCAGCCATTCTTCACCTTCATGATTTTTCATCGGTTTCGCTAGTGGTAGGGGATGATAAAGAGGGAACATCTTCATCGGGAATTTCTTCAACCGAAACGTTCCGAAGATTTTCAAGTTCACTCATTAACTGTTTATTTTTTTGTTTTAGTTTTTTTACTTCGGAGTTCGCCTGAATTAGAGAAAATGCCATAAAAACGGCACCCACAACAGCACCAATGGTCAGGGAAGCAATTAAGACCACCAGAAGAGATACCTTGGGATTCTGATATGTGAGTAAGGAAATCTGTACATATTGATTGCTGTTCTGGGTAAGGATGTAAAGGATTAATATAAACAACAGGATTTTAATGAGATTCAGTACAATTTTCATGGTGACTCCGCTTGTTATGAGTGCCTCAAAAATATAGTAACTCGATTCTAAAATCAAATTCTTTTTAACTTCAATAAACAAAAGTAAATGGTGCAAAATATCCTTCAGCGAATCTGCTTTAAATTTGGGATGAATTTACCGGAAACTGAACCGATTTTAACAAGCCTTCCAGATTCGCAACCCCCTCCACCCCACAGTCACCGTTGACATAAGTACGGGTCGGACGATATTTTTGGATACACTCCTCTATAAACCGAGCATCGCTGGTATAATCCAACTCAGATAATGGACGCAGGATTACCAGGATATACTCACCATACCGTTCGCCAGTAAGAATGGTATAACGTCTCTCATTATGGATTAGATGTTCGATATGCCCTATGTCAATTCCACCCCAATAAGCCGTCGTAAAGACAAGGTCAACCAACTGCGTCTGACTTTTGGTTTTTCGGTAGGGTGTGATGAAAAAGTTAAAAGGGTCTTGAAATACATGAGTGGGTAAGAGGCTTTTGCTCCTACGGGTGGTCCATGGGAGCATATATGAGGTGATAAAATTTTTTATTGATTGATGTTGCTCTGGTAATGCTTCAGTATCAATATTTTCCAGAGTGTCTTCAAATTGTTCGAGAGTATGGTAGATAAAACACCCTCCACCTGTCCAACCCACCTCTTTGGAGAATTTTCCCGGATCTCCCCAGAGCACTTTTTTCATTCTCGGTAAAATAACGGTAAAAAAATGATCTCCCATCTCTATCCCGACCCATTTCCGTTGTAATTTGTGAGCGGTGGCCACCGTAGTGCCGGAGCCCAGGAAAAAATCCATCACCCACTCACCCGGCTGGCTCGATGATTCAATCACTCTCCGAAGAAGAGCTTCGGCATTTTCCGTTGCAAAATGGTGGCGTTGAGCATATCCCGGGATGTCTAACCATTCATTCCCAACTGTTTCGGTATCATACAATAACTCGGGCATCCCTTTAACGGTCTTTCCGAAACAATCAACATAAGTGCGCTCCATGTTGATACGTACTTTCCCCCTGGCAATGAGGCGATCAATTTTTTCCTGAGATAAAGCCCACCGGCGATTACGAGGGGGATAGTACAAATTCCCCAGAATTTCTCTTGGTCGCTCATCTTTGCGGGGAAAATGTAACAGGGGGTACCAGCGTGGGGGTATTGGTCGTTCTACGGGAAAAGGTTTAAAGCTTTCAGAACGCGCATAGAGATACAGAGTTTCCGTTCGGATGGTAAACTGGGTATCCACCGATTGTTTTGCCAGGGTACGATTGACGATAATTTCGTTGCGAAAATTATCCTTCCCAAACAGAGAATCCAGCAAAAAACGTACATACATGGTTCCGTTATAATCGCATCGGACAAAGATACATCCATCATCACGTAATGACTGACGTGCCAGTTCAATGCGATTTTCCAGCATGGTTAACCATGTAGAATCCTTGTACCCAACTTTATACAGATAATCCGCTTCTTTATCCTTATTGAAAGGAGGATCGATATAGATACTCTTAATCCGATTTTCAAAAAGAGGAAGGATACTATTCAAGGCTGTCCAATTTTCACTATGGATCAAAACACCATCCAGCAATTCTGTTAAAGGGGTCCTTGCAGTTAATTGACTGAAGAGGCGATTTTTAAACTCCTCCTGAAAAAAAGATGTATCCAGAGGTAAGGTGTTCCAGGGAGATTGCTTCAAAAGATAAGCGAATTCTTCCAGACTTTCCGGAGGTTCCGGAAAACCGAAAAACTGTTGCCATTCCTTAATTTGCTGTGAATTGGTTTTGACTTCTCTTAGAACCTCCTTCCAAAAAACATCTCCACCTCTCTCTTTCAGGGTTTTCAGACTGATAACAACCTCGGTGCTTAATACGTATTTCCTTTTTTCCCAAAGTCGCTTTTGATATTCTTCGAGTTGATGTAAAAAATCAATGATTTTAGTGGCGACTTCATGGATGATTCTGGCCTGCTGTAACAGTCGCTCCCATTCCCGTGATTTCATCGAGGTAATGTCCTCTAATCCCAGTACCTCCGATTTGAGATAAAAATCGAGTTCCTGAAGCAAGAAATCCTTCAAATTGCGGTGAATAAAATAGTCCCGTTCGTTAGCCCGGGTAAATCTGCTGAGGTGATGTGACAGTTCAGGAATTAATTCAGCACGATCCCAATGGCTCAGGTTGGAATTCTTTTCCTCCAGGTATCTTTCAAAACGCTGGAGTAGGAGTTCATTAAGAATTTTTTGGGTAACTTTCTTACCGTCAACCTTTTTCTCTCTGGATAACGGCGCCCGATATTCAAAGAAGAATTGAATTCTCTCATCCGTTATCTCCCAGGAGGGAACAGCAGGAAAAAAGAGTCGCCTTTCAGAAGCCTTGGTATTTCCTATAGAAGTTTCCGCTTCT
This sequence comes from Calditrichota bacterium, assembly GCA_003695285.1. GTDB lineage: Bacteria > Calditrichota > Calditrichia > RBG-13-44-9 > J075 > J075. The sequence goes on along the minus strand of RFIL01000181.1, from coordinate 897 downwards.
GTAATTAAAAATTGAACTTCCATAGAGTTAAAAACAAACCGATACGTGTAAAAGATGGGAGATGATTTGATATAATACTGATTTCGATTTACCCAGTAAAAATAAATTTCTTCCCCGTTGTAAGGTATGATATAATGTTGCTGTTTTCCAAACCGGTGGAGTGGGATAAACTCTCCCTCATGAAAATACCGGTTAAAAAAGCGCACCAGGTGATTAAAAACAGCTCGAACTTCAGGATCATGCTCTGAGGGTGTGGCGAGTTGATGATAAATATAATTCAACAAATCTCGTTGGATAAACTGCCGGAGGGCATCTCTACGTTGCCGTATAATACGATAGATACCGATATCCAGGGATGGCTCATCGAGATGGAATAACTGGGACAATAATTCAGTAAAGGACTCCTGGAGGTTTTTTTTCATATCAATTGAAATTGGGTTGAGAATATCAATCCTAATGGTTATCTGAAAGCATCATTTTTCAGGGGAATAAACTTTTATAATAGTATTGGTATCAACATCTCCCAGCACGATATGTTGGATGCCCTTTTCATATAAATCATTGGCTAATTGAATCGCACGATTTTCTCGATAGGTGGAATTCACACTCCCTAAGAACAATATGGTTTCTTTCTTCCGGTGAAACAATTTACCAATGCCTCTTCGGGAGTCAACAAAGTAATCTATGACCAAATCATGAGCAAGTATCTTTAAATCCGGATATTTTCGACGAAACTTTTTTAACGGTTTCTGAAGACCATCCGTTAGCGGATGATCAATATATTCCATAGGAAAATAAAAAACAACTTCATCCCAGATGTCATGTTTAATCAACTCTTGAATCTCTTCAGGGCTGTTCAGTAATGATGAATTTGATGTCGGCAGGTCATAAAAGAAA
>RFIL01000180.1 GCA_003695285.1 Calditrichota bacterium | reverse complement strand
TTATTCTTATTCACCCGGCGCCACGGATGCCGGGAAGAGAGGGCCGGCCATCGATCCGCTTTTTTCCTGCACGCCGATCACCAACGAAGCCGGGGATTCTGACTACGGTTACTATTGGACCAGCACCTCCGCCCTGTTTAGTGGCGGGCAGCCGTATTATTACGCCTGGTATGTGGCTTTTGGTCGTGCGGTCAATCCGGAAGGGCTGGATTTCCACGGCGCCGGCGCGGTGCGATTTGATACCAAAAAAGAAGGTGGCCCGGCCGGTGAAGGTGGCGAACGGATCTACAATTTCGTGCGATTAGTAAGAGATGTTAAATAGTTTTCCGCAATCTGCTAAATGTGAAGTAGAGAAATTTCAATTATCCGTGGAGTCTCCCCGCGCCAGCGAGGGACTCCGCGGATTTCCCTGAATGATTTTGAAGGACGAGCTTTTACACTTCCACGAGTTGAAACCCGGAGTGAATGGGAGGTCCCACTTTGTGAGCGATTTTTTTTGTGGCGCAGTTCAACAAACGGAGATTGGAACAGCTTAAACTGTAGTTTTCTCCAGAAAGACCACCACCAGGAACAGTTACCGCTGCCATTACTGAGGATGATGCGGCTATTTCACCACCATTCATTCAGGGAATTTTTTCTCCCGGGTTCCATCGAAATATTTTTAAATCGATTTTATTATTCTGGAAGATTATCCCCTCCAGTTCCAGAAGCTTCTTCTGAATATGATATCGATGGTCATCTGGCGGGAAGGAAATTTCGCCCCGTGAATTGATCACCCGGTGCCAGGGAAGTTTCATTTCCTCCGGGGTGGCATGGAGGGCATATCCCACCAAACGGGCCTGACCGGGAAATCCCGCCAGTACGGCCACCTGCCCATAGGTGGCAACCCTGCCATGGGGAATGCTCTGAACGATTTTCCAGATACGTTGATAGGTGGTTGAGTCGTTTCTCATCTTCATAAGGTCAGGGATGATTTTTCGACTGATTTAAACTCCAGTCATAATCCATATACTCCAGCGGAATATTGGGATTAAAGAGAATGTTCTGTTTTTCAGGAAGATAACGAACCAGAAATTTGCGGATGGAACCAGCATCTTTTTTAAAATCAGCTTCATACCATTCGAAGATTTTGGTTAACCGAATGGCATCCTCTGTAATTGCCACCCATCGGCTGTCATGAAGTGTGCGATAGGTTGCTTCCTCTAATTCCTGTTTGATATTTTCACCGCTGTAGGCATGATTCCATAAAGGGGGGCACCCTCTGGAAGCACAATTGATGGCAAAATGAATTCGCGAATCCCGGAATTCTTTCCGGATGATGCCGTGCTCAATTTCAAACAGATTTAACTTCTCTCCCTTAACGGTGACCACATCAATGAACCAGGGGGGAAAAATCAACCACTTTTTGATCTCTTTTATGCTCTTGACTGGATAATGATGGATAACTAATTGTAAGGTAGCCGCATTATAAAGATTAATCCAGTAGGCCAGAGCTTTGCTTCGGGATAAAGTGTCGGGATTGATTTCTTCCAGGGTGTGGATATAATGATCTAATTTGTTAACATCTTCCGGGGTGTGGTAAAGTTTTTCATAATCAAAAGTAGTTCCATGAACATATTTCATCAAAATTTCATCAAATGGTTGATGAAGTGGCTCTAATTTCCGGGGCATTTCCTGAGCGGTTATGAAATTGATAAAAACGATACCAATGAACAAGAGGTATGTCGACAGGGCACGGAAAAAAAGAAATATTTTCTGGTTAGCCTGAGTATGGTGAATCTCCATCTTTAAATTCCTCTGATATTTGTTTAAAATAAAACATAGCAATTTTTTCCAATAATTTTATCATAAAATGTTCACAATTTTATGAATGTTTGAAATTTTGGGGAAAGTGGAATTTTTTCTATCAGGTATCTGTGATGAGAATGTATTATATTTTGCTGCTGAAATCATAAACAGGAAAGGAAAAGGAGTGGGTGAACTAAAGAAACGGATAGGTGTAGCCCTGTGGGGAATACCACTGTTATTATTTTTGAGTTATATGGGTGGCTACTTTTTTCTGGTATTGATTCTGGTCATCAATGGGATGGCACTCTGGGAGTTTTACACCATGTTTCGCAATCAGGACATTCATGCTCCTCGGATAATTGGGGTTAGCATAAGCAGTCTTTACCTTTTGTTCAGTTTTTTTTATCCACAATACATGTTACCGGCTTTAATCATGGTTGCTGTTATTTTCCTGTTAGTGCACCTTTCTCCTCAGAAGGGGATGCCCAGTCGTAACACTGCTTTCGGGATGAGCGGTTTTCTTTACATCACGGTGCTCCTGGCTCTGTTGATAAATCTGGTAAATCATTTTGAGCAGTGGAATCCCACCGCCGCCATGGATACCACCCATGCCGGAGGTAGTTTTGTTATCGTTTTGCTTGCCTCGATCTGGATATGTGATACTGCCGCCTATTTTGGCGGGAAAAAATTAGGTAAACATAAATTAGCACCGAATATTAGCCCCAATAAAACCAGAGAGGGTGCTTTTTTTGGGTTGGTTTTTGGAATTCTCAGCTTTTACGGGATCGGGAAAATTTTTCTTCCCAATCTTTCCCTGCAGGATGCTCTGGTATGTGGTTCTATCGTGGGAATCTTCGGGCAACTGGGGGATCTGGTGGAATCAAGGTTTAAACGAAATGCCGGGGTAAAGGATACTTCAACTCTATTACCCGGTCATGGCGGAATGTTAGATCGTTTTGACTCTTTTATTTTTGTCTCTCCTTTTTTATGGTGGTATTTTTATTTAAAGCAATTTATCATCCAGTAGTAATCATCTGGCAATGAAGGTGATGCATTTGCACTTATTTCTCATGCTTTCATGAACCATTGTTCTCTCTCGGTAAATTTCCGCAGTCTTGTTGTTCAAAAAATGTTTAAGAATTGCCCAGAGGGTGAAAAACTTATCCTCCTGACTCATCTTGTGTCTTCACATACAGTTAGATATGTTAACTGAAAAACCCAAAGGCAGAAAAAGATAAAATCCATATAGCTGGACAATCGGTTATAAATTTCTTAAATCATTTTTTGGGTAAAATATCAACAGCGGATATTTGCTTTGGGATTACATTAAAGATAATCACCAAGAGAGGGGGGCTAAGTGCAAACTTAAACATTGAGGCGATTTTAGAATGGAAACTAAGGTTTTTAACCATACTGCGGATGTGGTCAACAATTATTTAGCCCTCTCCCAGGAATTTCAAGAACAGCATTTTTATAATAAAGCGGAAGAAACCCTTTTACTGGCTTTGGAAAAGGCGCCCAATCATCCGCTGTTACTGGCCCGTCTGGCGAATCTTTATATCCAACTGGATATGCCGGAACGAACGATGGAAATTCTTCATCAACTGATTCGCAGCCATCCCAGTCTGACTTATCCTTATTATTTACGGGGCTTTCTTTTCGAACAACGCAAAGATTATAAAAAAGCTATTGCCGACTATTACCGGGCTCTGGATGGCAACAAAAAGGATATTCCTATTTTAAAACGATTGTTGCCCCTTCTGTTAATTACCGGTCAACACAAAGAGTGTTTAGAGCGTGTTAACTGGTATCAACAAAAATTAAAACAGCCCTATCTTTTTGCCGATCTGGAGGCGGAAGCACTGTTGAAACTTGGAAATTATTCCGCTGCTTTCAATAGAAAGCGTGAGTCCTTGCTTCAGGATCCCCAAAACCGCATACTTCTGAAACAGTACCTTCAATTATCCAATCATCATAGCAAACGAAACCCCCGAGAAGTTTATCACATCCTCCGGCTTTCCCTGCCGGATTTAGCAGAGCTTAGCGATGAGGAGTTAGACGAACTGGAAGTGGATTATTATATTGAGCGGGGAAATTTTGAAAATGCCATCAGATTGTTGGAAAATTTGCTTTCCAAAAATCCCGATAGCTCCTTATGGAAGAAGAAATTAGCCCGTACTAAAATTGCTATGGGCGATGTTGAAACCGGAGTTATGGAGTTAACGGAAATATTTATCGCAAATCCCAATCAGGAGGATGTGAGAGAAGAGCTCGAAGAACATTATCGCGATCTGGATCGAGTATCTGAGTGGATTACACTGGTGAGTCAGTTGCTGCGAGAGGATCCTCAGAATAGTCACTTATTTGACTATCTTCGGGAAGTGATGGAAAATCCCGACTGGTTGGCGATCTGTCAAATGGATTTTGATGATTTTATCACCCAGGTTGAAAAATTAAAACTGGTTTGTTCGGATATCACTGATGATACTTATGCCAAAATTCCTGCCTATGCCCTGGAACATTTTATCCGCTACATGGCTGTGCATCAAAGGATTCCGGATGTGATAACCCTCTGGAAATTAATAGTCTCTGAACGTCAGAAAAAACAGCAACTTCCACCTTTTGTCATTGAGGATCTGGAAGCCGCTTATCCAGTGTGGATTTTTGGTTTACATATTTATTTTCTGTTTAAGAGTTATTCAACATATAAAGTTGCGTTTTTTCCCGGACTGTTTCAGAATGAACAGATTGCAGTGACGTTAGATCCTCAGCAATCTCCGATTGAGGTGGACATCTCTAACATGCTTTCCAGTCGGAGACGTCAGTTAAAACCGATCATCCGAAGACAGCGAGGCTTCCGCTGGAGATGGCAAAAAACAGATATTAAACCGGAGATCATGTTACACGAAGTGTTTTTTTATTCACCTGTTCAGTTTCAACAAATTCTGGAACGTCTGGAAAAAGAGGTTACGGCTATTACCTAACTATTGCTCTTTTCATGTCTTGGGGACGGATTTTCGGCTTAAGTGCAATTCCGAAGGATAGAGATCCACGTGCTGCCAACTTCACAGCACTCTTGCGAATGATATCTGTGCTTCTGCGGCTGCAGACCTTAACTTAAAGCTTGCATTTCCCTGTGGCAGCCCTCAGAATAACACGAAATTCCGTCACTTTAAGCTTGAAAGAAAATATATCGTTCAGGAAAAGGAAGATAATGGAAAATTGGCAACGCTTTCGCAACCTTTTTCCGCATACCTCAAGCATCATCTATCTCAATCATGCCGCTGTCTCACCGATGAACGTACGTGCCATACAGGCGCTTCAGGAACATATGGAGAAGCGTTCGTCTGTGGACATAGAGTTCTGGCCAGCGGCTATGGAAACGAAAAAATATTTCAAAACGTTGCTGGCCAAACTCCTCCATACTCACCCGGATTATATTGCTCTTACCGAAAACACCTCCATGGGATTAAATTGGTTAGCCCGGGGATTAACCTGGAAAAAGGGAGACCGGATTTTACTGAACAACTTTGAATTCCCCTCCAATGTTTATCCTTTCTTAAATCTCCGTGAATTGGGGGTGGAAATTGATTTTGTTGAACATCGCAATGGGAAGATTTTAGTGGAGGATCTGGCCAGAGCTATCCAACCATCCACGCGTTTACTCTCAATCAGTTTTGTAGAATTCTTAAATGGCTACCGCAACGACCTCGCCACGATTTCCCAATTATGTCAGGAACATGACATCATCTTTTGTGTGGACGCCATTCAGGGCCTGGGAGCCCTGGATTTAGATGTAGAGCAACTGCAGATAGATTTTCTGGCTGCTGCGGGTCATAAATGGTTGATGTGGCCACTGGGATGTGGATTCTTTTATATCTCGCCTCGTATTTTTTCCCGGGTAAAGCCAATGGCTCTTGGCTGGATGTCTGTGGAAAATTCCTGGGATTTTTTCAACTATGAACTAACATTTCCGCCCACTGCAGAGCGATTTGAGCCTAGTATTTATCCCGTTCCGACCGTCATTGGAGCCATCCCCACCCTTGAATTGTTCTTGGAGATTGGGATACCCCAAATTGAGCAGAGAATCCTGTATTTAACGGATTATTTGATAGATGGATTACGACAAAGGGGATACCGATTGTTTACGGTCACTGATCCACCCCATCGTTCCGGAATTGTTACATTTTATCATCCTTCTCCGGAGGAATTGGTGGCGTTTTTGATCAGTCAACAGGTGAAGGTCTCGGTACGGGCGGGGACGGTACGCGTCTCTCCTCATTTTTACAACACGACACAGGAATTGGATCGATTACTGGAACTATTGGACCAATTCGAAAGAAAACAGTCCTGATATTATCGGATGAACTATCCATATTGGGGTTTACGGCAGGGATAGCGCTTTCATTATCAAAAAATGAATGATGTTATCAATGGGTGCTTTCCGAAAGTTATTAAAGTATACCTTTCAGGAGAGGGGATATGTCAAAGAAAAAATTTCAGAAAGTGTTTTCTGGTGTAGTCTCAGGAGTGGGTGCCTGTATCGTCGTCTGGTTACTCACCCAGTTTGGTACATTTAAGAGTTTTTTCTATCGATTTGAAGCTGTGACCTACGATTGGAGAATCCGAAAAACGATAGACCCTCCGGTCAATCAGATTGATGATGTGATCATTATAGACATTGATGGCCGCACATTGAATAAACTGGGTTCCTTTTATCAATGGTCACGCGAGGAATGGGCAAAGCTCATTCAGATCCTTCAGGAAGCGGGGGTTCGACTGGTGGGTCTTGATATTCTTTTCGATCCCAGTAAACGGTTTCCCAGAGAAGATGCCAGGTTTATTCAGGCTGTGAAAGAATATGGGCAAACTGTTACCTCCATCGTCTTTACACAGGCAGATGAAAATAATTTCCTGTATCCCATGTCTTCGGAACCGGAGGGGCTGGAGGTGGAGCGGTTCCGGGTCAACGTTCCGGATGAGTTAATGTACCGACTCCCGGAATATGAACGAATGGAGCCCAATTTTCCTCAATTATCAAATGCATCACTGGCGATTGGTTCTGTCAATCTTTCTTCCGATGATGATGGTATCCTGCGGCGGATTCCGCTTTTTCTGAGGTTTAATGATCATGTCTATCCTACCCTCGCACTTGCCATGATGATGAAGTATTATGATGTAAACGATATCGATTACGACAGCAGTACCCGGGAAGTTGTTTTGATGACCCGTCTTGGCGAAAAAATTCCCATCCCGGTCGATGGTCAGGGGCGGATGTTAATCCATTATTATGGCCCCTATCAGACCTTTCGTTATATCTCCTTTTATAGTTTGATTTATGAATTATATCCTTTGAAAGAAGAATCCAAAATACTGGAATATTTCAAAGATAAAGTGGTCTTAGTCGGAGCTTCGGCACCGGGGCTCTTTGATTTGCGTTCTATCCCCTGGCAACCCAGTTTCCCGGGAGTAGAGGTGCATGCCAACATTTTTCAACAGCTTATGGAGCGACGATTCATTCGGGAACTAAGCGGTTGGGAATCATTTCTTTATCTCCTGTTTATGGGAATTGTTGCCGGTTTGTTGTTTGGGCTTGCTCGACCTGGCCGGGGAATGATTGTCATCCTGAATCTTCTACTCATGTTCCTCATTCTCATCATCGGTTTCCTGACCTTTGCTTCCAAATCGATCTGGTTTCCCATGATTTCTCCATTCCTGACAGTGTTACTCACCTTTGCAGGACATTATGCCTATCGATATCAAGCGGAAGAGAAGGACAAGAGAGAAATCAAGCGAGTTTTTACCCATTATGTCTCTGCCAATGTGGTAGATGAAATGCTAAAACATCCTGAAAAGATTAAACTGGGTGGGGAAAAAAAACAGTGTACGGTTCTATTTACCGATCTGGCTGATTTCACCAGCATTTCGGAAAAGACTCCTCCGGAAAAGTTAGTTTCCCTTTTGAATGAGTACTTAAATGCCATGAGTAAAGTGATCCTTGCCAATCACGGTACTCTCGATAAATACGAGGGAGATGCCATCATGGCCATTTTTGGTGCTCCACTGGAGATGCCTGACCATGCCCTGAAAGCCTGCGCCACAGCCTTACACATGGCGAAACGGCTCAAATCACTGCAGGCAGATTGGAAAAGCCGAAAACTTCCCATTCTGCAACAACGTATCGGCATCAACAGTGGCGAAATGGTGGTTGGGAATATGGGTTCGGAAATCCGATTTGATTATACCGCCATTGGTGATGCGGTTAATCTTGGGGCGAGAATGGAATCCGCTAACAAAGTTTATGGTACCCAAATTTTGATCAGTGAATTCACGTATCATGATGTGCGGGAAAAAGTCATCACCCGCCAGCTGGATATGATCCGGGTGAAAGGTCGTGAAAAGCCGGTAAAGGTTTATGAACTCATCGCTTTAAAATCAGATTCTCTGGATGCCAATGTACAAGAACTTCTCGGATATTTTCAACAGGGGTATCAGTATTATTTAGCCCAAAAATGGGAATGGGCTATCCATCAATTTCAGCAAGCGTTAAAAGTGAATCCCGATGATAAGCCCTCTCAGATTTTTCTCATGAGGTGTCAGAAATTTATGGAACATCCACCTCCCCCGGATTGGGATGGGGTATATACGCTTAATAATAAATAACTGAGGAAAGATTTAGTGAGGATTTTTTTCCGTCGATTGATATACTTTTTGGTGTCAGTGGTGAATGGTGAATATAAAAAAGGCTTAAGCAGAGTCGGTCCCTGCTTAAGCCTTTTCAATCCCTTAGCGTGGCTGTCCGTTTACTTTATGAATGACCTTCTTAACCACACTGAGCATCCCCCCTTCGACGGGTTTCAAAAAGAAATCCACATCCAGAGTATCCATTTTTCCATCAATCTCTTCCGTGAAATCCACACAGACGGCATATTCACCGGTTTCGGTCTTGTTAAAGCCTTCATGCACGTAGCTAAAACTCAATTTCCGTTCACGATTTTCGAGCGAATCAAACATTACAAAGAATCCATCCGTGGAGGCTGCACCCTTAATATACCCCTCAACGGTGGTCTTAACCATCTCCGGGGTAATTTCGGTGGTTGATACTTCCGGTTTGGCTTCCGGTTGTTCTTTCTTACATCCCTGAAAGAAGATACTCATCAAAAACAAACCGAACAGTCCAACCAGGAAGAACCAGGAAAGACGTTTCATGATGGGCCTCCTCTGTTTGGTTGATAATTATAATGTACCCTGAAATCATTTTTTTATCAAGATGTATATACTAAAACGGTTTTTTGAGAATGTAATCTGAATTATTTTAAAAAATTGCTTGGGAATATTAAGGTAAGATTGTAACTATTGTTTGCTTATATCCGTTAGTTCTTCTTTAGTCAAAGGATTCATATTTCAGCAAATTGGTTTATACAAGGAGGATGTCTATGCGCTTATTTTATGTTATAGGGATGTGTTTGTTCTTGTGTGGATTGGTTTATGCTCAAAACACCAATGTCACTCTTCAGGATCAACTCAATATGTATCCCGGCGAAGTCCCCTGGTCGTACAGTGACGTTTGGGGATATGTGGATGCTCAGGGAAATGAGTATGCTATCCTGGGAGCCACTGTTGGTACAAGTATCGTCAATGTTACTGACCCGACCAATATTTTTGAAGTGGATTTTATCCCCTCTGAAGGGACCGGGAATGGAAGGGGGTGGAAGGATATGAAAACCTATCAACATTATCTTTATGTTGCCACGGAGGCATCCACCACCATCCAGATTATTGATCTCTCTCCGTTACCGGATTCGGTATCTCTGGTCTCTTCCTACAACCAGTTAACATCGGAGCCACACAATATTTATATCGATACTTCCCGAGCTTTGTTGTATGTCATCGAGGATTTTAATTTTAACAATCCGGTGCGTATTCTCAGCCTGACAGACCCGCTTAATCCGGTTGAAGTAGGAAACCTGAGTAATGGTCTGGGCACCGATGCCCATGATGTCCACGCTCAGGGCGACCGGCTCTATGTAGCGGAGGGAGTTAATGGCACTCTGGGAATTTTTGATGTTTCCAATCCCTCCAGCCCGGTTCTGTTGCAGCGGATCACCGTACCATCTCCCGGGTATGTCCATAATGTCTGGGCCACTCCTGACAATCATTATCTGTTCTCCACCGAAGAAACGGTTGGTAAGACCATCAAGGTGTGGGATATCCATGATTTAAATGATGTCGTCCTGGTGGATGAATACATCGGAGAAAATCAATTTGCCCATAATGTCATACTGTGGGGTGATTTCGCCTTTATATCTCATTATGGTTCGGGTTTGAAAATCCTCGACATCACCGATCCCACCAATGTGGTGGAGGTGGGGAGTTACAACCTGTATCCGGATAATTCCCCTCCCAACGTCTGGGGTGTCTACCCCTTTACCCAGACCGGAAATGTGTTCATCAGTGATATGGGAGAGGGATTATTTACCCTGGATTTTAATGGCACTCATGCTTATCGGGTGGTGGGTGAAGTGCGAGATTCGCAAACGAATACACCGCTCGCAGATGCCTGGGTGGAAATTGTGGAATCTCAGCAAGTTACCCATAGTGATGTGAATGGTGGGTTTAAATTGGGCACGAGTCTTTCCGGAAATATCACCCTGCGTGCGGTAACCGTGGGATATCAGTCTCTGGAATTGCCTCTTAATGCCGTGCCAGGGGAAACGGATACGATTACCGTCCTTTTGGATCCCGCGCCAACCGGGAGTATTGTTGGAAATGTGGTGGATGAGAACAATAATCCAGTGAACAACGCTCAGCTTCAACTAACCCTGGTTAGCCAGCTTTTAAGCGATCCCATGATTTTCACCACGACCACCGATGTTAACGGTCACTACAGTTTTACCAATCTCCCGGCTTCCGATAGTGTATGGGTGGATTATACGGATCTGGAGGTGCTTAAAAAATTTCCCCATCCGGAAGTGCACACCTCAAATATATTGGTGGAAGCCAACAACGAAACCCAGATTGATTTTCAATTGAATCCGGCAGATGTGTTGTTGGTAAATGATGATCCCTCCGGCAATTTTGGGGATGAATATACCACTGCACTGCAGAATGCCGGGATTGTTCCCTTTGAATGGTTTACAGTGACGGATGGGCAAAATATACCTGCCGGTCGAATAGATGAACTAAACCATTCCGTTGTTATCTGGTTTACAGGGGAATCTACCTCTTCCATATTAACGCAATCCGAACAGGATAGTCTGGCTACCATCCTGGATCAGGGTGGAATGCTCTTTTTGACCGGGGTCAATATCGCTGAAGATTTGAGTAATCAGGGGAGTAATTTCCTCACCGATTATCTGGAAGTATCCTATTCCGGAAACGCCATTGCCGCACCCCTTATCAATCCGGTGGCTGGTAGTCCGGTTTTTGATGGTTTGAGTCCCTTTACAGCGCCACAGGATTCCCGGGATATCATCACTCCAGTTGGAGGTGGCAATGCAGTGGAAGGGTTACGCTATGTGAACAGCACCGTCGCCGGAGTCACCATTCAAAAAACCAATGGAGCGAGAGTGGTTTTCACCGGCTTTGGCTGGGAAGCAAT
>RFIL01000179.1 GCA_003695285.1 Calditrichota bacterium | reverse complement strand
TATTAAATTTTATCTCTGAGCGCTATCAGGAAATAATACCACATCGTCTTCACGATATTGTAGATTGGTATATGGAAAAGGCATTGTTTGTGGGGAAAACAATTGAAGTACATAACGGTAGCAAAAAAATGAAGGGAGTTTTTCTTCGTTTAACTAATGATGGTTTTCTGGTTCTCCAGACAAAAGAGGGAAAAGAACAAATCATCAGTGGGGATATTTTCCCGGAAGAACGTTGATCAGGGGTGTTTGAAGAACAATAAGCCAAGTAGATCACACTTTTTTTTGATTTATGTTGTATTTTAGGGTGATTGACCATTTACCTGAAGTCGGAAACGAATCCTATGATGCTATTAGCAATTGATATTGGAAATACTCATATTGATGTCGGGTTGTTTAAAAATTCCCAATACATCTGGGATTGGCGGATAGCCACCGGTGTACACCGCACTGAAGATGAGATGATGACTTATATTGAACATTTTCTTTCAACCCGCAACGTTGGATTAAAGGATATCGATGCCATTGCGATTGCTTCTGTTGTACCCCACATTACTCAGATTTTTACCCGGTTAAGTGATAAGTATTTTAATGAGAAACCATTTATTATTGATCACACCCTCAATTTGGGGATAACCGTTGATTACCATCCACCGGAAGCGGTAGGTGCCGATCGGATCTGCAACGCTGTGGCTGCTTATGAGAAATATGGGGGTCCGGTAATCGTGGTGGATTTAGGCACCGCTACCACACTGGATGTTATCAGTAAGGAGGGGGTTTATATTGGCGGTGCCATCGCTCCGGGGTTAGAAACCGCTGCCTGGGGATTGCATAGTAAAGCTTCCAAATTGCCAAATATTTCTCTGGAATTTCCGGAGAAAGTGATCGGAAAGACTACAGAAAAAAGTATGCAGTCCGGGATCATGTTTGGCGTTGTGAAAATGATTGATGGTTTAATCGAAATGATTATGGAAGAATTACATTCACCCTGCAAGGTGATTGCGACGGGTGGATTAAGTAAACTGATCATTACTCAGAGCAAATATATTGAACATATTGAATGCCATCTGGTCCTGGATGGTATCGTTAGTATATACAAAAAAAATCGAGCATAAAGAAATCTAGTTTTTCCATGACCAACATGAATGACAACCTCTTTAAATTAGCCGTTTATGTTCCGGATGATGAATTGTTAGGGTGCCTGCAAAAGGAACTCATCTACCACTCTATTAAGATCCTCCCTATACCGGAAACAAAATTTATCAGTAGTTATGTGAGACGGTTTGGTCCTAATGGATTGCTGGTGTCTTATAAAGGGAGGGGAGAAGACCATTCCCAGGTTTTAGCAGAACTTCAGACGCTTTCCGGGTTGAAGGATTTATGGATCATTGTATTGGTTAGTAATGAGGCAGAGCTTACTGAAATTCAAAGTCAAATAAAATCCAATCAACTGCTTATTCAAGATATCCATTCCCCTAAAATTTTAATTCAAAACCTGATTACTTTAAAATATTTCGAAAGTAAACTACATCATCAATTTTTGGAGAAAGAATATCAGAAATATCGGAACGAATGTCTTCGAATCATCTATCAAGAAAAAAACCTTCAATCCGTTTTTGAGAAATTAATTTTTCAACTCCCAAAAACTATCGATATGGATTATTGGGCGTTGTTCGCTCTGGACAAAAACATGACCCGAATTGAGTTTTTTGCTCAGTTTATCCCCCCCACTCAAAAGAAATCCATTATCCTGACTCCACAGTTAGAGAAAATCATTCAAAGTTGGATCTCCGCTGAGCTGCCCTTTCTGGTGACCCCTTCTGAAAAGCCCGATCTATTTAAAGATCTGCACAAAGTGGGGTGGAAAGTGAAAAACCTCTATTTTATCCCCATTAAAGCAAAGGGGGTGATCATCGGGGGCGTTGCTTTAGGGAGTACAGGTTCTCACCATCTCACCTCGCGAGAAATTCATTTCCTCCAGGAACTGAATCAACCTCTGGCACATCGTATTCTGGAGGAAAATTTAACCCTGCTGGAAAGAGAAGAAGTCAGCTTATTTTCGGATACATTGATTGCAAATCATTTTGATGAAGAAGCAATCTTTCAAAATACTTGTAAAACCCTGAACACGCTGGTTAACAGTGATAGCACCATATTCTGGCAGTATAACAAAGGTTTTGGTTTCTTGTTTCCAAAATATTTTCATGTGGCTGATCCACAGGAATGGAAGGAGTTTCCGGAAAAAGAGATGATTTTTCTGGAAAAAGAGAAATATCTTAATCAGCTAATTTATCTGGGCAAAAACAAATCCATAAAGAATATTCTGAAGGAAAAACGACTCGACGAAAGTACCCGTCGGCTTTTTGAGCATCTCAATTACCAGAACATCTTACTTCTTCCGTTACAGATAGATAAGGAAATCATCGGAGCCATTATCTTAAACAAGAGAAAAGGTGATCTTCATTTTAGTGCCTGGGAGATAGAGAAGGCTGAGGCGGTAATTCGACGGGCACGTATTGTATTAGAAAGCGCCCGTGCAGTGCGGGAGGCCAATTTGAAATTAAAGCAGCTCTCCAGAATTTTCGAATTGGGTAGTGAGTTAACCCTGGGCTTAAATCTCCCTGAAATTCTGGACAGGATTTCCCAGAGCATTCGCAAAACCCTGGGGTGGAATGATGTGGCTATCTTGTTGGAGGATGAACTGGGCGTCAAATATGAAACCATCAGTCGGGTTGGCTTTGATCAGGGAATCAACTGGCCAATTAAATTTGAGGAATCCATCTTTCTCCCGGAGTTCGAGCGATTTATTAGTAGCTGTCAGAAAATTGCCAATTCCTATTTTTATAGTCCTCAATCCTTTACTTTAACCTCCTCCAGAAGTTTGCTTACCGGTGAAACGATAGAGTGGCATGATGAAGATCTGCTTTTTGTACCCTTAAAAACCCGGGATAAAGTGCTGGGGTATCTCATCGTTCATGACCCGGTTGATCGATTACGTCCCACAGCGGAGAAAATATCTCCTCTTGAATACTATGCCAACCAGGCAGCCGTAGCTGTGGAGAATTTTATCCTTTATGAAAAGTTGAGAGCCAGCCAGGAACGTTACCGTGCTCTTTCCGAAACAATGAGCCTGGGTCTGGTTACCTGTGATTTGCAGGGTAAAATTATCTATGTGAATCCAGCTTTCCAGGAGTTGCTGGGGTATCATCAATCCCAGTTAATCTCCCAGGATATCATCTCATTCTTCTCCCCCAAAGAGGCGGATAAATTACGAAAAATGGTAGCTGAACTGCTCTCTGTCGATACCGGAGCAAATAAACGGATTGAAAATGAAGAGTTTATTATCATCAACAAAGATCATGAATCAATTCCGGTTTCGGTTTTCGGTTTTCCGCTTTTTGAATTACAGGAGAAAACCGGATTCTTCCTGATTCTTAATGACCTGCGTGAAATGAAACAGCTGGAACAAATAAAAGCAGACTTTAATTCCATGATTGTTCATGACCTTCGTTCTCCAATGAACGTCATTCAGGGATTTATTGAATTGATTCGGAATCGGGTTGTTGGTGAAATTAACCATGAACAGGAAGAGTTATTGGACATTGCCAAGGAAAATGTGAAAAAAGTTCTGGCTTTGATTGACAATTTCCTGGTCGCTTCCAAACTGGATGTGGGTAAATTCACTCTGGAACCCAAGCTGGATGAATTAAATGCTTTGATCGAACAACAGGTGGAAAACCATAAGGTCCTGGTAAAGAACAAAAATATACACCTGGAAATGGACCTGGATCGGAATCTCCCTCTGCTGCTTTTTGATAGCTTAAGAATCGAGCAAGTTTTAAATAATTTATTAAGCAATGCCATGAAATTCACTCCGGAAAACGGTCGTATTCGTGTACGTTCCAGATTAATAAAACATGCGGTCAATGGTGAGGAAAAATTCTTTGCCTCTGTTTCCGTGGAAGACAACGGACCGGGGATTCCGGAAAATAAGCTTTCAAGAATTTTTGATAAATACGAACAGGTTGAAAACAATTCTCAGTTTACGGTCAGTGGAACCGGTTTGGGACTCTCTATCTGTAAAGAAATTATTGAACTGCATGGTGGTAAAATATGGGTAGACTCCAAACCTAATCAAGGCAGTACCTTTACCTTCTTACTTCCCATCGAATCAACCCTGGAAAAGATTATCAAATAACCCCAGCGGTTGCCTCTTGATTCAATTCATGAACATCTACTTTTAAAAAGATGTATTTTTTTATATCTTTGATGGTTCAACTGGTTTTCATTTATGGTCTAGCAATCGTCTGAAAATGAGCAAAGGATGAAAAAAACAACGAAACGCGGACATACAACCCCATTAATGGAACAATACCTGTCTATTAAGGCAGATTACCCGGATATGATTCTTCTTTATAGAATGGGGGACTTCTATGAAACGTTTTACGAAGATGCAAAAACCATATCCAAAGTCTTAGGGATTGCTCTGACCAAACGGTCCCATGGAAAAACAGCTGATGTTCCGCTCGCCGGTTTTCCCTATCACGCACTGGACACGTATCTTCCCAAATTAATTCAGGCTGGTCATCGGGTCGCCATTTGTGAGCAGGTAGAAGATCCGAAATTGGCCAAGACAGTCGTGAAACGTAAAGTGGTTGAGGTGGTCACCCCGGGCACCGCATTATCTGAAAAGTTACTCGATCACAAGTCCAGTAATTTTTTAGCGGGGGTATATTTAAAAAACGACAGGGCAGGGGTTAGTTACGGAGATTTTTCCACCGGTGAATTTTATTTGACGGAAGTCGGGCTTGAAGACCTGGTGAATTTTCTTCAGGAGATTTCTCCCAGGGAAATTTTACTACCCGCATCAATGTATGATCAACTCCGTACTTCATTTGAGAAAAAAGTGAATGCTGTTTATACCCGTCTGGAGGACTGGATATTTTCGCATTCCTTCACCTACGAAATATTAACTCAACATTTTAAAACCCCAAACCTGAAGGGTTTTGGAGCCGAAGAGTTCCCACTCGGCATTGTAGCGGCTGGAGCGGTACTCCACTATAGCAAAGAGAACTTCCAAAACGAACTGCAACATGTTCAGAAAGTATCAGTGATTTCTCCGGATGATTATATGATTCTCGATGCTGTTACGCGGAGGAATTTGGAAATTACTCAGAATATTGGGGGCAGTGGAAAAGAAGGGACGTTACTTTCAGTGCTGGATTTTACCATCACTCCGATGGGAGGACGCCTGTTCAAACAACTGGTCAACCATCCATTGATATCTCTGGAACGAATCCAGAGTCGGTTGGATAAAGTAGAAGTTCTGGTTCAGGATAAAACGTTACGTACAAAAATTCGAGACTATCTGGAGAATATTGGCGATATGGAACGGTTGTTGGCCAGAATCTCCACCGGGCGGGCATTACCAAGGGATCTGATCAGTTTAAAAACTTCATTAAAATATATTCATCCCATCAAGGAGTTACTCTCCCAGACCAAGCATCCTCCTTTAACAGAATATGAACAGGGTCTGGAGGGGATGGAAGAAGTGATTGAGCTCATCGACAGGGCTATTGTGGATAATCCCCCGCAAATTCTCACGGAGGGAGGGATCATCAAGGAAGGGTATCATTCCGAATTAGATGAATTGCGCACCGTGAGTCGAGAGGGGAAGTCCTGGATCGTCTCATTGCAACAGAAAGAAAAAGAAGCCACCGGAATTCCATCCTTGAAAATCGGCTTCAATAAAGTATTCGGATATTATTTTGAAGTCACCAAAACCCACCTTGACAAAGTACCGGATTATTTTATTCGCAAACAAACGCTGGTCAATGCAGAACGATTTATCACCCCTGAATTAAAGGAATTGGAAGAAAAGGTCCTGGGCGCTGAAGAGAAAATGGCTTCACTGGAATATGAATTATTTCAGGAAATCCGACAGCAGGTGGCCGGGTGGGGGAGGACCATCCAAAAAAATGCCCGCTTGATTGCAGAATTGGATACTCTGGCTTCACTGGCTCATGCTGCGGTGGTCTACAAATATACCAAGCCCGAGCTGGATGAAGGGGATGAAATTATCATCGAGGGAGGCCGTCATCCGGTGGTAGAACGGCTTCTTCCCCCGGATAAGCCGTTTATTGAAAATGATACTCATCTGAGTAATCATGATACTCAGATCATGATTATTACCGGACCGAATATGTCCGGGAAATCCACCTATCTTCGTCAGGTCGGGTTGATTGTATTGCTTGCACAAATCGGGTCATTTGTACCGGCCAGGAAAGCCAAAATCGGATTGGTGGATCGAATCTTTACCCGGGTCGGAGCTTCTGACAATCTGGCTTTTGGAGAAAGCACCTTCATGGTGGAAATGTTGGAAACTGCCAATATTTTGCATAATGCCACCCCAAGAAGTTTGATTCTGTTAGATGAAATTGGAAGAGGCACCAGTACCTTTGATGGGCTTTCCATCGCCTGGGCAGTCACCGAATATCTCCATCACAACAAAAAAATTGCGGCTAAAACTCTCTTTGCGACCCATTATCATGAGTTAACCGAATTAGCCATGCTGTTCCCGAGGATTAAGAATTTTCGAGTGGCGGTCAAGGAATACGAAGATCATGTTGTTTTCTTGCACAAGATTGAACCCGGAGGAATGGATAATTCCTATGGAATTTATGTTGCCCAGATGGCCGGATTGCCGGCAGATGTGCTGAACCGTGCCCGGGAGGTATTACGTAATCTGGAAGCGAATGAACTCACTCCCAATCAGATACCTCGAATCGCTGTTCGAAGGTCGGGAAGTAAATCTCATCCCAATCAACTCAGCTTGTTTGAGCTCCCTGCCCCTTCTCCGGTTGAAGAAGAAATCAAAAAATTGGACATCAATCAGCTAACTCCTATTGATGCACTTTTAAAATTAAAGGAATTGAAAGAACTCCTCAAATCCCGGGAAAGTGATTAATGATAAAGTTTGTGACATGTCGTTAATTTTCTGAATAAACCACAGAGACCTCAGAGGGATAAAAAAAGGATGAAAAACTGTCGAAAGATATTCATGACTCAAGATGTTTCCCCGGGAGTTGAATTGCTTTCGATATTTTACCCTGGAGGTGTCTAAGTGAACCTGATGTATAAATGCTCCAATCTGTTTCTCAAAATGCTCTGTGGTGAATCGTTACGCCATTTTAAGTCCAGAAATTTCAATAATTGATATTCGTCAAGTCAATAATTCGTTTATTCACATAAATTTATCAAATTTCCTCTTGCAAAATTCCCTCATCTCGATTATCTTCATGGAAAACTAACCAGAAGTTTCATTAGCAATTGGAGGCCTCTCCATGAGAACAGTTACGAAGAAGGAAGTAGCTAAGCGGGTAGCTAGAATGATGGGCCAAAAAATTTATGTAACTGAAGGTTTTGTCAATGCCGTTTTCACCGCACTAAGAGAAATCCTTAGCGAAGCAGACCCGGAAATTCGCATCGAAATCCGAGATTTTGGTGTTTTTGAAGTTAAAGAAACCAAAGCCAAACCCAAAGCCCGTAATCCCCGAACCGGGGAAATTATTTATGTACCCGCTCGAAGAAAAACCCATTTTAAACCAGGCAAATTATTAAAAGATATATTAAAGGAACCCCTCAATAAGGAAGAATCCAAAAAATGATGAAACTTTTGGCTGTTTAAACTGCTTGTTTTTATACCGCTCTTTTGTGTATTTTAAAGAGCGGTTTTTGTTTTATGAGGGTAATTATACGGTTAAATTAGGATTATGCAAAGCATGGCACGTTATCTGGCAATTGATTTGGGTGAAAAACGGATTGGCTTGGCAATTAGTGACCCCACGTTCACAATTGCTCAACCCTATAAGACCATTCCCTTTAAAAATTTGAAACAATTGGTGAAGGATTTGAAACAAGTTATCCATGATAAAGAGATCAGCAAAGTGATTATCGGGTTACCTTTAACCTTAAAAGGCACATTTTCTCAGAAAACAACAGAGGTTGATGAAATTATCACTGAACTTCAAGAACGTTTGAAACCAGTACCGGTTGTTAAATTTGATGAACGGTTGACTACTATTCAGGCTCATTCAACTCTCAAGCAAATGGGAAAAAGCCCCTCAAGACACCGCGAGAGAGTCGATCAGTTGGCTGCAATGCATTTGCTGCAAAATTATCTGGATCGGGAAAACAACTGGAGAAAACAAGATGACACCTGAATTGAAACCGCCTGTGCGAATTGGAGTCGTGGGATGTGGGGGAGTCGCTCAAATTGTTCACCTTCCCAATTTAATCAATCATGAACATGCTAGTGTGGAAGCATTATGCGATATTGATACCCGGAAAGCTGCCATCGTTGCGAATCGCTTTGGAATAAAAAACATATACGGCGACATTGAAGAGATGCTCAATCATCACAAACTGGATGCCGTATTTATTCTAACTCCTACCAATATGCATCTCCCGATGAGTTTAATGGCCTTGCGTCACAAACTTCATGTCTTTATTGAAAAACCGGTAACCCGCAATGCACGGGAGGCACATCGAATTCTGGAGACTGCCAAAAAAAATAATTGTGTGGTCATGGTTGGAATGCATTCT
Organism: Calditrichota bacterium; assembly: GCA_003695285.1. Taxonomy (GTDB): domain Bacteria; phylum Calditrichota; class Calditrichia; order RBG-13-44-9; family J075; genus J075. The sequence continues at coordinate 2,525 of RFIL01000179.1, read as the reverse complement.
CGTTTTAGAGATGATATTATCCATTTAAATCAACTTTTAGAAGAAGATCAATTGGGCGATATTTTTATGATTAAATCTGACTGGTTTCAGGCTCATGCCCAATTCATCAAACAACCCTGGTTATCTAATAAAAATATATCCGGCGGTGGGGTCTTATTGGATCTGGGAATTCAATTGCTGGATACCAGCTGGTGGTTGGCCAAAAAGCCCCGCCTTAAGACGGTTAAAGCCATTGCCAAACGAATGAATCCAAACTCATCTGTGGAAGATTTCTGCCATTTCGTACTTACCTTTACCAATGATTTAATCGTTAGTTGCCACATTAGCTGGTCATTTCCGATTCCCTCAGACCGGTTCCATGCTGAAATTTACACGACCAATGGTTACTGTACATTAAATCCGTTTCGAATTGAACGAATGCACCGCGGAAAATTTAATGATATTACTCCGAAGGTCCCTCAGAATGGCGCCACTCTCTTTCAAAATACTTATCGCCGAGAGGTAGACCATTTTATTCAATATTTAATCGGTGAAACCGATACACTGGATTCCCCCCTTGAAGATGCCTGCCTGGTGATGGAAATGATTGATGCCATCTATGAGTCAATTGCCACCGGGAATGAAATTCATTTGCCCTTGGATTAGATGGATAGATAGTAAATTATTTATCTCGATCTTCATGGAAAGGGGAACTCATCAACCGATTACGTTTATAATACACATTCTGAGTATATAACGGACGGATGAAGACAAATTGAATACGGTTTAATTTTTTTTATAGAAATTTACCAGTATATGAGAAAACAAAGCTCGATGACATTCAAAAGGGTATTTTTTACATTTATAGTTACTCAATTAATAATATCATTAATCGTCGATAACACCTTTGCCAAAAATCAAACCAAATCCAATGAAGAAATACTCGCGGAAGTCACCACGACCCTGGTTTTAAGCAATATCCGAAAAACGGTGCCGGATTCAGCCAGGATTGTTGTCATTACCAGGAATGCTTCAGCATTTACCAACTGGCTGCAACAAATTTTAACGGATAGTTGCCTTCAGCAAAATTATTTAGTTTATTCCTCCCCCGGAAAGGATACCTTAAAAGGGTATCAGATTCAGATTACTGATGCCCAATCTTCAATATGGTATCACAAATGGGGGCGGAAGTGGTTTTTTTTCTCCCGCGGAATAGAAAGGAAAATAAGTACCACTTTGCATTTACAAATTATGGATCCTGATGGGCGAATTCTGGTTAGTCAAAAATTGAACAAAACCATTCGGGATACCCTTGCGGGAAGTAAGATAGACAATATAGAGAATAAACAATTGAACTTTACTATCGGACAGTGGAAGACCAATACTTTTAAACAAAGATGGCTGGAACCGATTGTCATTACAGCAACTACTGCGACAGTGATAGTATTGTTTTATACGTTGAGGAACGAATGATGCAAAAAATATTAATCATCTTTATAAGCGTGATCCTGTTGTTTCTGGTTTTAGGATGTGGTCATAAAATAAACAAGCAGGAATTAGGCCCGGATGAATATTTTGAATATGCGAAAAAGAAATACGATGAAGGCAAGTATTTTGATGCAATCACGGAGTTTACGGTTATTGTATTGAAATTTAGTGGTCATCCCGTGGTTGACGATGCCCAATATTATCTTGCCGAGTCCCACTTCAAACAAAAGGAATATTTGCTGGCGATTTCGGAATATCAGAAATTAATCAATGAATATCCTCAAAGTCCTTATTATGTTCTCGCTCAATTCAAAATTGGGATGTCCTACTATAAAATGTCACTTAGACCGGAACTGGATCAGGATTTGACCAAAAAAGCCCTGCGTCAATTTCAAACCTTTATAGAAGAACATCCGGATCATGAGTTACGTCCCAGTGCAGAAAAATACATTAAAGAACTTAGAGAAAAGTTGGCGGTAAAAAAGATGCTGGCTGCTACCACATATCGCAAAATGGGAATTTATGATGCCGCTGTGGTCTATTATGACATTGTTATCAATGACTATTATGATACGAAGGAAATTGTAGATGCCTATTACTGGAAAGGGATCTGTCTTAACAAAATGGGGAAAAAGCAGGAGGCGCAGAATACTCTTCTGATCCTGATGGAAAAATTTCCGCACAATAAATATCGTTCTGAGGTGAAAAAACTCCTTGAGGAGATTGACAAAGATCTCCAGGAACAAAACACTAAACAAGCAGAAGTCAATGAAACCCTCAAGAACTGAAAGGATTGGGATTCTGGGTGGAACCTTTGATCCAATCCATATCGGACATCTTCTGCTTTCGGAATTTATCAAAGATGAACTTGAACTCGACTATGTATTATTTCTTCCTGCCCGAATTCATCCTTTAAAAGAAAATGCTGGTATTACTGCGGCTCATCATCGCCTGGAAATGGTACGATTAGCCATCGAGGATAATACCTCATTTATGGTATCGGATATCGAGCTGCGCCGTGAAACCGTTTCTTACACCATTGATACTCTTATCTCGCT
>RFIL01000178.1 GCA_003695285.1 Calditrichota bacterium | reverse complement strand
GTCGACTCCCGGGATCAGTAATCGCTACAAAATGTTCACCAACGTTTTCAGATCCCAGAGTTTTGAGAAATACGTTGTAGAAATATTTCATAAAAGAGAGCGTTTCAATGGTTCCTCCGGATTTCGTCGAAACAACTATCAGAGTCTTTTCAGGATTTAATCCCTGTTGTTTTTCCAGAACCGCGGCAGGATCGGTACTGTCCAGCACCGAGAGCTCCAGATAACCCTTCTTTACTCCAAAAATAAATCTCATAATTTCCGGGGCTAAACTAGAGCCTCCCATACCTAACAAAAGAGCATGGGTATACCCTGCTGCGCGAACCTCATTGACAAATGATTCTATTTCCGAAAGATGCGAGGACATTGTTTCATAACAATGCAGCCAACCCAGGCGATTGCTAATTTCCGTGGGGTCTTCTTTCCACACGGTGTGATCATGTTTCCAGATGCGAGAGATAATCCCCTCACTGTTTAGCCGGGAAAGGGAATCCTGGAATTGTTTCTTTCCTTCCGCATTCAAGGAAATATTGATGGTTTTCATCATACCCTCAACGTTTTGAGTTGATATATCTAAAAATGGTATTTGATCCCGATCTTACAGTCGAAACGAAATTAACGTTGTTCCTGCAACATCCTGACCACAGCGGTACTGAAGGCCCGGGGGCTTAGCCGATTTGATTGAACGATTAATTTATTAATGATTCCGGGAATTATCACTCGTTTACCTTTCTTGAAATTACGATATCCGATGATTGCCACTTTTTCTGCTGACATGACCCAACCTTTCATGAGCCAGATGTTCCCCATACCGGCTCGTTCCTGAAATCGGGTGGATGTTGGACCGGGACACAATACACTAACCTGAACCCCGGACCCTTTCAGTTCGTTAGCAATTCCTTCACTGAATAACAAGACATACGCCTTACTGGCGTAATAAACACTTTGTAACGGACCCGGCTGAAATGCTGCGGTTGATGCCACATTCAAAATTTTCCCCTCCCCTCTTGCCAGCATCCCGGGTAATAGCCTCCAGGTTAGCTCTGTCAGCGCAGAGATATTGACCTGAATCATTTCCAGCCAGGTTTTCAGATCTATTTCATGGAACTTGCCCAATTGTCCGAATCCGGCATTATTTACCAGAACATCGATCTGAATCTGTCGTTCCTTTAATTCTTTCTCTATTTTTTCTGGTTCATCAGGGTTTGCTAAATCCATGGATAACACGTCCACACTGACCTGAAATTGATCCTGTAACTCCTGCTGTCGCTGTTGCAATCGCTCCATATTCCGAGCCAGGAGCACCAAATGGTATCCATCTGCGGCAAACTGCTTTGATAATTCAAAACCAATACCTTCCGTTGCTCCGGTAATCAACACTGTTCCCATAAATTCTCCTATTCTCTGTCTTAGTAAAAAAACGCTACTGTAACAATTTTTCAATCCGCTGAATCGTTAATGGTGCTGATCCCTCATAATGATTATTCACATTCAAAAAAACCGTAACTCCACGAGCCTGCAAATCTTTAATCATGTTAGCGATTGCCGGCAATTCTTTACTCCGATCGTCCCAGATCTGATTCCATTGCTCACCGCTTTTCTCTTCAATTTCTTTTCGGTCCCCACCATGCAGGCGAATCACCGTTTTATCCTGAATTTGATCCCGGTGTTTTTCATACACCTGGACAATGGGCGGCATATAATAACCTTCCAGAAACACATGATAGAGCTGGTGTTTATTTAAAAAGTCAAAATAGGCTCGATTTAAATATTGCGGATTTCGAGGTTCAATGGCATAGGGATAACCTGACTCAATCTTCTTAAAAAACTCACTCAAGGCCATATGAAACTCATACTGATCCCTCATTTTTTGTTTGTTCAGATATTCGAACTGGAACATCAACATTCCAATCTGATCCTTCATAGGGGTCAGAAGTTCTAAAAATTCCTGAAATAGTTTTGGAGAGAGAAAGTAAGGGTTTCGTTTCAACGGTTCATTCTTATTTTTTCGATAGAAATGGGTCAGGGTGATGCTGTTAGGAACTTTTATGGTAAATAAAAAATCGTCGGGAACCGACTGAATATATTCCATCACCACTTCTCGACGGGGCAGGCTGACTTTATCGACACCAAAAAGAGACCAGAACCATTGATCAATTTCTACGGTGTTGAAATGGTGGGCATACTCCTTTAAGTAGTTGTCCGGCTTCTTACGGGAATACACCAGCCCAGCCCAGCTATCATATTTCCAGCTACAGGTTCCGATATACAGGCGACTCATCAGAAAATTTCCTATTCTAAAATGTAACAACTCAAACTTGTTAGCTCAGTTTTCTAATCAAAGTTGGATGTTCCTTCCGGTTCATTCTGGATGAGATAATATAACGGATAAAGGAGGGCAATTCCAAATGCTCTTAGTGGTTGAGTTATTGAGACGCATCAAAATGAAGAAAGGCAGCATCATGATCTACGACACTGCCTTTCTTAAAACATAAGAATTCTCGTTCACATCAGGTGAAAATGATTTCACCGCCGGCTGCTAGCTCGTAAAATTTCCCTACGTTGATGATATCTTCCACCTGTTCGCAAAAGTCATCTTTAGTTAAATGGAACATATCAACGGTGGCTTTACAGGCATAGAGATTAGCACCGGCGTCATGCACCATCTCAATAAATTCCGGAATGGGGGGGATATCCAGTTTATCCATCTCCTTCATCATCATTTTGGTCGCAATGGCTGACATCCCGGGTAAAATACCAATTAACGAAGGAATGTGCATGGCTGGATTACCAACCGTGGCTACTTTGATCTTATTCCATCGTTTCTTCATGATAGCTTCCAAGCCGAAGAAGGTGAAGAAGATGTTAGCTTCTATACCTTCCATCCGAGCACCATTGGCCATGATTAAGCCGGGATAGATTCCCTCCAGCGAACCTTTGGAGATGATGATGGATACCTTCGGAATTTTTCCATTTGTACTGGCATGCATACCCAATACCTCCTTAATTATCAAATGATGCTGGTGTCAGATTTACTGACACCAGCAGTTCTTTTCCACAATTATGAATTAGACACAGCCCTGTGGCTTACCCAAACCGGCAATGTATGCCGCTTTTTTGGCAGGGCCTTCCGGAAACAGTTCATATAATTCTTTGGTAGGGATACCACCCACGTTTTTAATTCGACGAACCGTAGGGATTTGCCCTCTTTCTTTGTACTCTTTTCGCATAAAACGAATGACTTCCCAGTGCCGATCGGTTAATTCATATATCCCAACCTGCTCAGCTAATAAGGGAGCCATCTCTTCTGTCCAATCGTCAGGATTGACCAGGAAGCCCTCTTCATCAACTTCAACGGTTTTTCCGGCTAAAGTTTTGGTTGCCATAAATTATTCCTCCTTTTTCTGTGTTGGGTTAGTTGGGGTTAAAAGTTGTGCTTTTCCATTGGTTGGATTTGCCATACTCTTGACAAATTCCAGTAGAAACACCAGACCACGTTTCACCTCCGGATCTTTCAATTGCTTAAAGATTTCCCGGAAGGTGACATTTTCCTTAACATCAATGTCCATTTTTTTGTAAAATCCCACCGCATTATTGAGTGTCACCAGCATATCCGGTTGTGTGAGATTCTTTACGGTGAGTAAAATCGAAGTTACATTCTCGCGGAGCTGTTTCACATCTTCCACCGTGAAGGAGGTTACAATTGTATCGACGATTTTCAACGCCTCTGTAAAGAACTCGAAGTACCCTTTGCGATCCATCTCGTCCAGTGTTTCCAGCAGTCCTTTAAACGCCTCCTTACTGATGGGTTTTACATCTTCCCAGAAGTCACTGATACTTTCCAGTTGTTCCAGCATCCGGGTGAGATTGCGGGTGTTGCGTAACAACTTTTTCAGTAGATAAACCAGATCGGCAGTCTCAAAGTACGGCGCAACTTCTTCCAGTTCGTTTACTGCTGCTTGAAAAGCATCCTTTCCGATTAAAATCAGATCATGCTTCAGTTCCTCCATCTCCCGCTGTTTGCGCCGCTGCTCTTCAACCTGAGCCACTACTATATCCAACTTGTTCTGGATATCTTGCAATTGTGATGAGATGTCTTTTTCATTCACCATGTATTTTGTTTCCATGATTAAGCCCTCATTTTACCAGCCATGTTCATTTCTGCTTCGATGGGTAATTCGGCACCCTTCAAAAGTAAATTCCAATAAACCCAGCGAAACATCATCTTGCCCCAGTGGTTCATTCGGGTTTCCTGGAGTAAAGAGAAGGGCCCCACACCCGGCAATGGAAACTTTCCAGGCAGGGGTTCCACATCATAGTTGAAGTCAATTAAAATTCCCTTACCGAAACCCGATTCGATGAAGCAGTTGGCATGACCATCAAATTTAGGTAGAAGTTCCCGTCCCTCTATTTTTCGGAGAAAGTTTTCAAACAACACTTCCGCTTCAAAGTGTGCCACGGAACCCGCTTTGGAGCTGGGTAAATCTGTTGCATCTCCAATGACAAAAATATTATCATACCCCTTCGCCATAAGTGTATGAGGATCGGTAGGGATAAAATTCAAATCATCACCCAGCCCGGATCGAGCTATCACTTCGGAGCCCATATTGGTGGGGATGGTTACCAGTAAGTCATAGTCAATTTCCTTTTCATCCCAGGAGATGATCTTGTTGCGTCCGCTATCCACCCGCCCGGTGCTGAATTCCGGTGTTAATTTGATATTTTTCTTCTCGAGAAATTGCCCTAAAAACCGGGAGGCAATGGGTTTGGTAAAAGCACCCGGTAAGGGGGTGACATATTCAATCTCCACCTTGTCTCTGATTCCCTGTTCTGTAAACCACCAATCGGCGAGAAAAACAAATTCCAGGGGCGCAACCGGACATTTGATGGGCATCTCGACGATATTGACCACCATCTTGCCCCCTTTCCAATATTTCAGGTAATTAGAAAGAGCAACCGCACCATCCAGGGTGTAAAAATCAAAGATATTTTCTCGCCAACCACCATCCTTGAGCCCTTCGGTTTCCTCAGGTTCAATATGACTTCCAGTGGCAATGATTAAATAATCATAGTTCAAGACACGACCATTACTCAATTTGACACGATTAGCATCCGGCTCAATAACCTCAATGGGGGAAATAATTACTTCCACACCGGATGGAAAAAAATCGTGTCGAGGTTTAATCACATCTTCTCGGGTGTAAATGCCAAACGGTATGAAAAGAAAACCCGGTTGATAATAATGCGTTTCCTCCTGATCGACGACAGTAATTTGCCATTCGTTCTTATCCAGTACCGGAGCCAGTTTATTTGCCATCATGGTACCGGCTGTTCCACCACCAAGAATTAAAAGCTTTTTCATAGTACCTTTCCTCATTTATGTTTCACTGATTGCATTACCCTTCTCTACGGGAATCTGTCACTCTATAAGCGTTGTAAACAATTTCTTTGATATTCTCACAGTGAGCAGCTGTTTGATATACGCTACATTCACGACAGTTTTGAGCCCTGCAAGTCAATGGTATTTTTTCTTTCATGGTCCAGCATGGTTGCATGGCACCATTGAATGCCGGACACTCAGAACGTTCTTCGATACTACAGGGACGAATTTTCCAGCAAGGCATCATCGCCAGTAAACGACGAATTCCTTCAATATTTAATCGCTCCTCTTTTATCAATTTGCGGATACAACGAAGCCAGTTTAAATCTTCATTCGTAAATATCCGTTGCCCGGTAGCAGTCTTTTCAATCAAGAGAATGCCTTCCCGTTCATACATGCGAATGGTTTCTACAGCAATATCCAGTTTTCTGGCAACTTCACCAATTCGATACCATTGTTTATTTTGCTTCTTCATTGACCGCCTATCGTTTCCTAAACAACAAATTCCAGTAATTTGAAATACAGCTCATATTCAAAAAAACCAGCCACCAACGGCCGCACAAACATTTTTATATTCCTATATAGTAATATTGCAATTCAAATGCCGAAGTTTTTTCATATCACATTACTT
>RFIL01000177.1 GCA_003695285.1 Calditrichota bacterium | reverse complement strand
GCTTTTGAAGTCAATAGAAATTTCTTGACAAATCTGTTCATCGGTGAGATCATTCCATTCTTTGAAATATTCGAAAAACTGGTGAAAAGTCTGCGCTTTTAGAGGCTCTTCGATACACTCTTTTATTTTTTGAGATTTTTCTAAAGCTTTATGAAGTTCACGAAGTCTTTTGTTTTTGATTCCCTCTAAATACTCTTTTTCCTCTGGGTCTAATTCAATACGTCTAAACCATTCATCCTTAAGTTCTAATTCGCCTCTTTCAATAAGCTTTCTTATGTAATCATTTAAGGTTTTCATAACCGTCACCCTGTTTATAGTAAATTCATTTGCTCAAATATGTTTTTTAGTTTTTTTATAAGCCTTTTTTGCAGTCTGCTGTACCGAGTTTTTAGAGCATTTGGATTGGAACCAATTATGTCAGCAATCATCTCATAAGGTATTTCTTGAGCACGTAAAGTAAGTAGAATCTGATCAACTTTAGACAATTGATTAATCTCATTTTTTATAATTTCCAGTCTTGGATCGCTTGGGATTGGATCTTCCGGGTCTTGTAAAAAGTCGGAATGTTCAGCAATTAATGTTTCTTCATCCTCAATATATTCTATTTTAATCTTATTTTTTCTGAAAAATTCTCTTATGTGATTTTGTTGGATTTTTATCATCCATGATAAGAAACTATTATCATTTCTGTATTCAAATCTGTGGATGGCCTTTATTATTTTGAGAAAAGTATTTTGAGTGATTTCTTCTGCATCCTCTTTTCGTAGTCCTGAACTCATAGCCATTTTTAAAAGAAAATTAGAATAATTATCGTAAAGGTACCTTACCCCTGAGAAATCGCCTCGGCGGATCTGGTTGATTGATTGCTCTATCCTTGACATTTTTCATCCACTCCTGCAATATATATAATGTTATCAGGTTACATTTTTCTCTACGTGATTCTCTTATTCAAAAATACAAAGATAAATTTTAGATTTCATCAAATTTTTCCCCCTCCTCCACCTCCAAATTCAACTGCACCAACCGCTTGAGCACCTCCCGGCGAGCATCCGGGGAGATGGTGTAGCGGGTTTTGCCGCGTTCGTTTTCGTAAAAGCCGTGGTCTAAATTTAAGTCTTCCCAGCCGTAGCAGGCAAGGATGGCATTGTCCATTTCCACGTGCAGTTCCCGCAGGCGGGCAATATCGCTGTCGGTGCAGGCGGGGTCGTATAAATGGAATTCAATTACTAACTGTTCGTACCTATTCTTAGCCCAGCATCTACAAGTGCCCACCACAATCTATTGTTATTAATTCGATAAACATAATCAGGATTATAAGGTTGCCCACTTTCAATGTGAAACCCACAGTTCCGGAGCTCTTCGTAAACTTCATCTGAACAATTAAAATATATCCTTAATTCAGCACCCCACTTTGACGACTCCCTGATTGTATAGAAACCATCTGTTTGAATGGTATTTCCAGTGCGATTAATATATTCTCTGTCTAAATCAGCTACTTTAGACCCAACACATTCAGCTTCTAACCTCACGGGTCTACTAACATATTTTTTAAAAATTTCAACAGCTCGAGTTATGTTTAAGGTAGTCATAACTAGTCCTCCTTTTCGTTTACATTAAGACTTCCATCGGGGCTTATGCATTGTTTCAACGTATTCCCTAAGGACAGTGGGTACTTTGAATAAGTCATAAACAACTTGATTTAGATCTTTCCAGTATCTCTCGTTTCTAGGAAATTGATGTAACAATTGGGCTATTTTTTCTACATCCTTCAGACATTCTAAACTAGGAACCGGAATTTTTGCAAGTACATATCCATCAAAATGCATGGTTCTAACAGCTCGATTATATATGCACACATATACAAACCAATTAATTAAATCTGTCATCAAATAACCCGCTAAAGAAAGTGGGCTTATAGAATTATCCTGTATATTCAAAAGATTAACTGTATCAGCGCATGCCAATTCCTCATTCACAACTGTTCCGATAAGACGTATATGATCTTTGGGCTTAGTTAAATGTGCAACGATATTTTGAAATATTGCCTGGCCTTTTGTAGTGAAAGTTAATTTTTTATTCTGAAGATCTTGCATATTTATAAAATGACTGCATACTGGCTTTATAAATTCTGAAATGTCCCGGCCCAAAACTACTGGTATGTCACCTTGTGGTCTTAAATATTTCTGTAATCCTGCGCCACGTTGTGTGGTACAAAACTCTCCACAAGTTGTTTTTGCATTTTTTAATATAACTTTAAATAACTGATAATCTTCAAGCGACATTCCTGTTGGAACTATGCCGAGTCTCTTCATAATCGTTTTATTGGTTTCGTGCAAAAACGATATTCCCTGCTTATAAATGCGGCCTAGCTTTATAGTCGGACGATTTGAAGCGTCAGGAGAAAAAACTAATAATATTTGTTCCAATAGGACATTCGGCCAAGCTTGCCCTACATCAATTACTTTTGAAATTTGCGGATATATTAATTCACGAGTGCTTGACCATGCCGCTGAAAATGTCAATGATTTGGGTACTACAAATCCTACATAGCCCTTATTGTACACTAGGCTTGAAGCAATGGCGATGAAATAAGCAGCAGAATTCTTTGCTTTAACAAATATGGGATATTTATAGTGCAGTATCTTTTTTTCTCTTTCTGAAAAGATAGCTCCATAAGGGGGGTTCCCTAAAATTATGTCAAATAGACTTGCACTTATATCTTGTTGGGTTTTGTCCAATAATTTCTCTGCCCCAAAAAACACCTCTGGAAACTCCAGCGGCCAGTGGAAGAAGTGGTGCTGCTCTGACAGGGCTTCAGCTTTTCCATTCAAACGCTTATCGATGGGGCGGCCGGCCAGATGGTCTGATAGCGCCTCGCTGGTAATCGCCGGTGAGTGGTCAGTAGTGAGAGGCTGGAAGAAGGCCGCGGTCCACAGGTCACAGGCTTGCTTCAGTCGCACATAGTGGGGATCGGCGTGCTGTTTTTTAAACAGTTCCTTCTTGCGGCGCACCTGTTCCGGGGTGTTTTCGGGTAAATCGGTGAGCGGGGCGTAGTGAGTGGCAAGCGGTGAGAGGTCAATTTGGGCATCAAACTTCAACGTGAGCTGGCCGGTGCGTTCTTGCTTGTTACGTTTCTTGAGCGCCTGAGCAATTTTTTTATCATCTCCGCTTACCGGCTGAAACGCTTCATCGGGGATCCCTTCTTTCAGCACGCTCAAGTCGCTGACCCCCACCAGGGAATCCCCACAGCGGATGCGATGATCCAGAAAAGTGAGCGGCCGTCCGGGTGTATGCCCTTCAATCCACAGGGCTACCTTGCACAGTTCTACCGCCAGAGGATTTTTATCCACTCCGTAAATGCAGTGGGTAATCACCTCCCGCACCGCCTCTCGCACCCGTTCCGGGGCCGGTTCCTCTTCCCCGGTGCGGATGCGGGCCAGTTCTTTTCCCAACCGTCGTGCGGCGGCCAGC
>RFIL01000176.1 GCA_003695285.1 Calditrichota bacterium | reverse complement strand
ATTGACATTTTAGCTGTTCCCTCGAAATCTCTCCATTCACTTCATCAGGGTTGGTATGAGGTTAAATGTATTTATGGTAAAGGTTAATAAGATATTCATCATCCAGTTGAGCATCAGGATTAGCACGATCACTACCGCAATAATCTTGGGGATGAAGGTCAGTGTCATTTCATTAATAGAAGTTACTGCTTGAAAAACTCCGATTAAAAATCCCACCACCAGCGCTGAGAGAAGAATGGGGCTGGCGATTAAAATGGTGGTATAAATAGCATCGGTTAAAAACTGTATGGCAAATTCTTCAGTCATCGATCCACTCCTTTTTCAATAGCTCATCATCAGGGTACTGGTAAGCAAATACCAGCCATCAACCAGGACAAAAAGCAATAATTTAAAGGGCAGGGAAATCATCATAGGGGGTAACATCATCATTCCCATGGACATCAACACACTGGCAACAATCATATCAATGATGAGAAACGGTATCATCAGAATGAAACCCACCTGGAAGGCAAGGCGAAGTTCACTAATGATAAATGCCGGGATAATCGTTAAGGTAGATACCTCTTGAGGGCTGTAAGGTTTTTCTTCGGAAAACAGTTTAACAAATAAAGCCAGGTCTTTTTCCCGGGTATGTCGCATCAAAAATTCCCTCACCGGTTGTGCCGCCTGTTCAATAGCTTCCTGCTGGGTGATCTTATGATCAAGATAAGGGCGAAGGGCATTATCATGGACCTTCTCCCAGGTGGGTGACATTACCAGAAAAGTCATAAACAAGGCCAGCCCAATTAATACCTGATTGGGTGGAATCTGTTGGGTTCCTAACGCCTGTCGGATAAAGTGGAAGACAATAATAAACCGGGTAAATGAGGTGAGCATGATTAGAATGGCCGGCGCCAGGCTGAGGATGGTCATCAAAAAGATGAGTTGCAGGGTGATGGAAAAATCCTCAGGATTTCGGGCGGCGTCCACATCCAGAGAGACCCGGGGAAGTGGTAAGGAATTTCCCGGATTTGGTTGCTGGGCAATCAGGCTATGTTGGAATAGCAGGATAAATAAAACCAGTAACAGGAAAAATTTTACTGGATGTAATCGAATTCGCTTGCAGATTTTCCTTGAATCGATTTGCCAGCAAGAAGATAATGTTTCTCTCTGACTACTGTTGATTACAACGGATGAATCCTGTATCCTGAAGTTTGGTTCGTTCCTCTTCATACGGCATCCTACCGTTTAGGGACCCTGAGTCCCGATTTGTGTTCCTTCACTTAAAACTGATTAGCTTTTTTCCATCTCTTTCCGAATAACTTTCAAAAACCTGTCTGTCGAGGTAGAAAATGGAGTAGTGGACATTTCATTGATGATTTTTTGGATATCCTGGGGGTTATTGTATTCCGAAAGCAGGGTGATATTATTTTCGGTGATTCCAATCAATAAGATCCGATCGAATACCCTCACCAAAGCCAGCGATTGTTTCGGATGAAGGGGAAGTCTTGCCAGAATCTGGAAGTTCTCCTGGCGAATGCCACCCCCCAGTTGCTTCCCCCAATATTTCTTCAGCAGATATACCAACCCCACTATTAAAAAGAAGATGATGATCAAACTCCCCAGGGCTTTGAATACCATCCAGCCAAAATTGAATTCAGTACCCCCTCCTTCAAAGCTGACCAGGGTACTGTCCGGTTCTCCCAATGCCAGCACCCGGTGTGAGATAAACAGAAGCATTGGTGTCAGTTGGTAAATCCTCATTCCACATCACCTAGAGATTTGATGCGATCGGCCGGATTAATTAAGCTGGTGATACGAACACCAAAATGTTTATCCACTACCACCACTTCTCCTTCTGCCATCTTTTTATTGTTGATGTAGAGATCTACCGGTTCTCCGGCCATCTTATCCAGTTCAATAATACTCCCTCTTTCCAACTCTAAAATTTCCTTGATGTATTTTCTGGTACGTCCTAATTCCACGGTAATAGGGAGTACCACATCCAATAACATTTCCAGTTTCTTCTGCTGATCTCCATCTAATCCCGGAGAATTAAATCGTTCAAATTCGGCCTTTTGAATTTCCGGTTCCTCTGACCCGCTATTGCCTGCTGCATCTTCCGGAGCGCGGGGAGAATCTTCAACTGCTGCGCCGGGAGCTTCTGCTTGTCGTTGTTCCTGTTTTACTTCTTCCGGTTCATTGGCCATTGTTCACTTCTCCTTCTTTGATTTCCTCTTCGACATTGTTGGTAATCTGGATTGCCATTCGACCATCCACTGTCCCGGCTCTGCCGTAAAACTTTAACCGATCTTGCACATAGACAGGAAGCGGATTGTCGATGGTCCGATCCAGACAGAGAACGTCTCCTTCGCTTAATCCTAATAATTCTTTTACAGTTAATTGACATTTACCCAATTCGGTACGGATTTCAATTTTCGTTTTCTGGAGATTCTGGGTTAAGTTTTGTAAGGCTTTTTGCTTATCTTCGGTAGAACTGGCACGATTGAAATGCTGTAGATTGAGTTGGTTGATAATATCTTCCAGAGAAAGGAAGGGGTAACAGATATTCATCAGAAAGGATTCTTCAGCCACTTTGATCTCAAATGAGATGACCACCACAATTTCACTTGCCGGGGCAATTTGCACAAAATCAGAATTACTTTCGAATCCGGTAAGCTCGAAATGAACTTCATGGAGCGGCCTCCATGCTTTGGAGAGTGTCTCCAATGCCTGGAGAATTAAAGGTTGCATGATCCGTTGTTCCAGGAGGGTAATCGAGCGCGGGGCTGATGGTTGAGTTCCATTCCCTCCCAATAATCGTTCCACAATCATAAATACCAGTTCTGGAGTCATCTCGATGACCGCTTTTCCCTTTGTTTCCAAGATGTCAAAAATGTGCACCACACAGGGGTTAGCGATCGATAAGACATATTCAGAATACCGCAATTGATCCACGGTGATTAAATTTATGGTGACCATGCTCTGTAAACGGGATGCCAGATAAAAGCCGTAATACTCGGAAAATGTTTCATGGAGCGTCCGGATGGCTTTTAAATGATCTTTCGAGACCCGGCTGGGACGACGAAAATCATATTCATAAATCTCTTTCGTCTCCAGGACTTCCTTAATCTGCTCTTCTTCAATCTCACCAGAGCTAATTCCTGTCAGTAGCCGATCTATTTCCTGTTGGGATAATACTTCTGACATCTCGCCTGCTACTCCTTACGTTTCACCAGATATGATTTCCTTACATAAAGGGATAAAGCCCACTCTTCATCACCGAAGACCGGGCTTGAAACAACCGATTGGATAATTTGCTTAGCTGAGCTTCAGTTTACGTCATTTTACTGGATGATATAGTTGACAAAATAAACATTTTTTAGATGTCCCTCGGCTAAGAGTGGTGTTGCATTCTCTTTAATTTCCAGCCGAAGGGCTTCTTTGTCATCGGGACCATCCAGTAAATCAATCGGTTTTGAGCTGATAATTCGAATCAGCATATCCCGGATTAACGGTTCTCTTTTTTCCATGCGTTTTATATCGTCTTCTTCCTTCACTTCAAAGGCAATGTTTACCAGAACGAATTGTTCTCCTTTGCTTTCTGCAGGGTTAACAATGATATCTTCTACCAGGAAAATGAAACCAAAACTATCATCTTCCGTTTCTTCTTTCTCGTCATCGGGTACCGCCTCATCCGATTTTTCTTCCGTTGCCGGTTCCGCATTCGCTTTGGCAATAAACATTGGAACAATCACATAGCTGGCCAGGAAATAAGCCACCACTATCTGCACCAGGAGTACCGGAAGCCCGACTTTTAGAAAACTTTTTTTCGGGGGGGCTGCCTGGGCTGGGGCTTCTGCTCCCTGAAGTTCTTTTTCTACCGCATCGTCCTTGATTTTGGCCATCTCAAATCCTCCCTGGATTTAAATGATTTCTTCCCTGAATGTAATTTTAGGCTTCTCTCGTTCAACGTAAATTTCGACCCGTCGATTTTTGGCCCGATTTTCTTCTGTAGTGTTCGGTAACAGGGGATGATATTCCCCATATCCAGCCGCAGAAAGTCGTTTCGGGTCAACTTGCCCGGATTTGACAAAATATTGTAGCACGCTTAAAGCCCGGGCTGTGGATAGTTCCCAATTTGAAGGAAATCTTGATGTGTGAATGGGTAAATCGTCTGTATGACCTTCAATCCGAATATTGTTATCCCAATCTTTGAACATATCTAACACTTTATTGAGTAGGGGATACGCCTGGGGTTTTATACTAGCGTCACCCAGATCAAATAATACAGGGGACTCAATACGAATCAGGATACCTATATCATTGAGTTCCAGATAAATCTGATCTGTTAAATTCTCTTCTTTAATCAACCGTTGAAGCTCTTTCAGTTTTTTCCGGAATTTTGCATTTTGAACTTCACTCAACCGTGGGTAATAGGGCTTCATCCGAAAAATTACTGATTGTTCCTTGGGTAACACCCCTAAAGCTCCTTTCAAACTTCCCAGCGCTTTCTCAAATTCAACCTGTTGAATGGAGGAAAAGGATAACAATAACACAAAAAACGTCAATAACAAGGACATAAGGTCTCCGAAGGTAACCATCCATCCCGGGGCGCCACCGCCACCTTCTCCTTCACTGGATTTTTGTTTACGCTTCCCTGCCATGGT
>RFIL01000175.1 GCA_003695285.1 Calditrichota bacterium | reverse complement strand
TCAATCCCCTCTTAGTAACGGGGCTTTTCAGACTGCACCCTCCAGAGACCACGCTATTGCATAAGCTACAAGGGCATTTTTGGAGGTTTTTTCAAATTTGGACTCTCTCAGGTGCATTTTGCTCAAAAAATTGACTTAACCTATTGTAAATAAACATGTCCGGACAAAAATTAATAAATTCAAGGTCTTAGCTTGAATTTCTCCAAAAAATATAACTTTCAAAAAAATAAAATCCAATAATTTTTTCCATCATTAAACAATGGTTACCAGGGGGAGTTCGCTGACTTCTCCACAACCCAATACAGTCACCTGTTTTTCACACTCTCCACAAAGGCGGTATATGCGAATACTGTCTGTTTCTTCATCAATATATTTTAACAGACGCTTTTGAAGTTGTTCTATCTGTTTTTCCGTTAAAATGCATTCAAATACACTCTTTTGAACATGAAAGCCATGCCCTTTGAGAAGTTTCATTATTCGGGTACGAGAACGGTCTTTAACCACATCATAGCTAATGACATAAAAATGTTTATTGGAATATATAAGGGGTAACTTCATCTCGATCTCCCTGTAAAAATTGCATGAAATTCCACACATCCCGTTGCAGGATTCCCCAGAGGGTCTCTTTTTTCTCCCGCATCATATAACGACTGAACAATTTTTTCTGAAAGGCGGTGACAAATTTTTTCAGCCCCTCTTCCTGAAAGCGATATCCTTTTTCTTCTTTCTGGAAATCCTCCGGCACAATTTCTTGTTTGTTGATGAGCTGGATGACCAGCCGGTCCACCACCGGCGCCCGATAGGGTTCCATCAGGTCGGAGACCAGCGCCGGATGACCGTAACTACTTTGATGGTAAAAGCCGGCATAGGGATCCAGCCCGGAACTTTCTACCAGCGCATAAATGATGTTGAAGAGCAGGGTATAGCCGAAACTGAGCATGGCATTGACCGGGTCCGGGGGCGGATGTTTTTTGCGCCCGTTAAAGGTAAAGTTCCCGTTCAGCAGTCGGGAGAAACACCCGAAATAAAGGGCGCCAAAACTGCCTTCCAGACCCCGTAACGCTGAAAGGGTGCTCACCCCGGGGATGGTCTTCAGGGCATTGTTGATCCGGGTTTTGTAATCCTCATATACCGGTGGATGATGCCTCCGTAACATGTTGCGGGTATTGATGATCTTGGCCAGGATGAGTTGTTTGCTGATATATAGACAGGTTTGGGGGTCGGTGCGTTTGAGAAATTGTTGTTCCCGCACAAAGATGTTTTTGCTGGTCGGTCCGCTAATTCTTCCTTTGTATTGCCCGTAACGGGTCATCAGCAGGGTGTCAATTCCTTCCCGCATCAGCAGGCTGAGCAGTGCGGTGGATACTTCAATGCGCCCCATCAAGACCAGTTGACTGACCGTTTCCAGCGGATACATGAAGAGCTTTTCCCCGTTTTTATAAACCATCAGGACATGTCCCTGTTTAACCAGTTTGCTACCCTGTTCGGTAATGAATAGTATCATCATCTCCCCTCCCTTACTGGTCTTCTACCTCTGCCCGGGAATCCTCCGGGGTGGTTTTTTCGCGAACCCTGAGCGGAAGAAGCAGGGAAAAGGTCTGGTTCACGGATTCCAGCAGCGAGGGGAGGGTTTCTCTCAAGACAGGATGTACTGATGGTTCACATTCAATCCACACTTCATCGTAGAGGAGGAAGTAGATGCGCGCCGGGAGATGTTCCCGCAACAGATATTGGTGTACAGTGACACAGGCGTGGTTGAAGATATCACTGGCAGAGCCCTGAACGAGGCGATTCATGGCTTTTCCTCCCAGATTGGTTTCGTTTTTGTCCAGTGGAATCATATTGCCAGCAATGGTGGTTATCCCCCCTTCTCGATAGGCCTGATGCAATAACTCCTGCCGCAGTTCCTGGATGGCTTCCCAGAGGCGCATCTGAAAGGGGGTGAGCTGCCGGGCATATTGTTGACCTCCCCCGTTAATTACCGCATTTAACCAGGCTTTGGCTGCGCCACGATCGGCAGGATAAATCAGGAGGTAGGGGTCGGATTGAGGAGATTCCGGGTTCAACATTTCCCCGATATCTTCCATACTGATGAGAAAGCGATAGAGCAGGAAATGGAAGAGAAGGGTCGGTTCTATGGCGATGTAATCGTAGCGCAAGAGGAGATGGTCCGGTGAAGGGGTAATCCGGCGCAATCGATCGGATTCGGGAAGTGTTTGCAGCCCGGGGTTGCGATAGGTGATACGATGGGTGACACTTCCAATACGAATTTCGGGATATACTTTTTCTCCATCCAGATATATCCCTTCCTGGTTTAAAAATTGGAGCATCTCTTCCAGCGGGGTGAGGGGTCGTGCGGGAGGTTCTTCTTCTCCTTCGCTGTCCGGTTCATGTTTTGTTGATTGGCTGCGTATGATTTCTTCGATATATTCACCGGCATCATCGATGACTTTTAATTGTTGCAGACAGAAGGCACACTGTTTGCGATGATATGGAGTGTTGTTTTCCGGTTTTAATCCATGCTGTAGAATTCGGATGACTGCCGGTCGATGGTCCTTATCACACCCCAGCTCGATCAAGCCCTGATAATCTCCGGTGGCATAAATCAGACGTGCCAGTTCTTCGGAGGTTTTGCAGTCTTCCCTGGAAAGTACTGCGGTTAACCGGGAGCGAAAGCGTTCCGAGGGGTCCAGGCAGCCATTGAAGAGGATTTCCCTGGCCAGCGGTGTGCGGTCCATCTGTTCCTTGAGAAAGTCAAAATGTTGCAGGGCAAATTCAAAGTGCAGACGTTCCTCATCGTTAAGACGTATCCCGAGTCGGTCAATTAAAAAGGCCGCTTCTCTCCGAATATACCAGTCGCGATGATAGAGCAGGGAGATGATGGAACGCAGATGTTGTGTCCGGGAGATGTTCTCCAGTAAGGTGCTCAATTTCGCCAGCAGTTCCAGCCGCTGTTGATGGTCTTCACTGGTCTCGAGTTGATAGATCAATGTTTCCAGGGTGGTTTCCATTTGTCCTCCCGGTTTTTCTTATGGTAACGGGCTAAAATATTTCTCCCAGGTCTTCATCGGGAACTTCCACCTCTACCCCCAGTTCATCTGCAAGTTCTTTTTCCCAGTGCAGATCCGGATTCTGCTCTAAAGCAATCTGAAATTCCTGACGGGCCGCTTCTTTATCTCCGGTTTTTACATAATATTGAGCCAGCGCATAATGGGCTTCCGGATAGGGTGCTCCATAGGTTTTTTGTTTCCATTCAATGGCACTCTCAAAATAGTGTTTGGCTTCATTTAATTTTTTCAGCTTCAAGTTGATGTAGCCCAGTTTCAGATAGATTTTGTGTTT
>RFIL01000003.1 GCA_003695285.1 Calditrichota bacterium | reverse complement strand
TCCAATGTTGACGGGCATCGATGCGTTGTAAGGCGACCGAAACGGCAAAGGCATAAGCGGGATATTTAATCCACCACCTGGGATATTGTTTGGCTATAACGGTCATCAGCGCAAAAATACTACTGCTATGACCGGAGGGTAAGGCCCGATAACGGGGTTTATTACTAAATTTTAAGAGATTGAGATCTGTAGCACCATGATTGGCATAGGGCCGGGCTCTACCGAAAAACCCTTTCCCAACATAGGTTATAAAGGAAGTAATAACAGTTGTCTCAATTAACAGTCGACCCGTTTCCAATAATTTGTTGTCTTTAAAGACAACCCCACTCAGAAGGGTTAGTGAGGTGAGTCCGATAATAGTTCGTCGGGTCCCAAGATAGTTATAGAAATCTCCAACCCGGGCCAGAACTTTTCCCGGTTGCCAGTAAGCCTGGTCACCGTCAATTGCAAAATGAGTATCGATTTCTTCATCCACCCCATAGATTAATCCCACATTTATCCCGGAAAAAATACCCAGCTTCAGAAAATCGTTACCCGACATATGAAATGGGGCTGAGGCTACATGGGCCACATCTCCAACCACTGTTTTCACCAGAGATTTAAAGGGAGAGCGTCTTGTGGTTATGGTAGAATCTGATTGGGAAAAACTCCAACTTTGAAAACATAATATACTCAATAGCACCCACTTCACACCATGATTCATACTTTCACTCCTGTTTCTCTCGCTACAACTATCCTGCGCATTCTTTTCAGGGCAGTTGGCATGGTGATTAATCATGTTCATTGCAAATATCATACTCCCTGGCACCATATCCTCAGAAGATAACAGGAACCCCCCCTCAAACTGAAAGCATCAATTTTCTGACCTCCTGATACGTAAACTCCCGTACGAAATCCCCATCCCAAAATTTATAATTTCCCCATCTCCCAACCGGGTTTCTGAAATGGGGAATTTCTACACCCGTTCCAGAATCGTGGCCATGCCCTGTCCCACTCCGACACACAGGGTACAGAGGGCATATTTTGCTTTTTTTTGGTGAAGTTCAACCATTGCCGTGGTAAGCAGCCGGGCGCCGGACATTCCCAGGGGGTGTCCGAGGGCAATTGCCCCCCCATTGGGGTTCACCCGGGGGTCAAAATCATCAATCCCCAATTCCCGTAAACAGGCCAGACTCTGGGCAGCAAAGGCTTCGTTCAATTCGATAATCTCCATTTGTTCCAGGGTCAAACCGGCCCGTTTCAACACCTTTCGGGTGGCACCGACCGGACCCATTCCCATAATTCGGGGCTCGACCCCCACTACAGCGGAAGCTACAATCCGCGCTTTTGGGATTAACTGAAAGTTTTTGACTGCCTCTTCGGAAGCCACCAACAGTGCACAGGCGCCATCATTAATTCCTGAAGAATTTCCGGCTGTGACCGTTCCTTTCCCATCCATACGAAACACCGGCTTTAATTTTGCCAGCTTTTCCAGGGTTGTATCCGGGCGAATGAATTCATCGTGCTCAAAAATAATCGGCTCACCTTTTCGTTGAGGGATGGTTACCGGCATGATCTCCATCGCCAGGCGCCCACTTTCCCGGGCTCTGGCGGCTTTCTGTTGTGACCATAAGGCAAATTTGTCCTGATCCTCTCGGGAGATATGAAACATTTCGACCACATTCTCCGCAGTTTGCCCCATACTATCGGTGCCATAGACTTCTTGCATCCTGGGATTTACAAATCGCCAGCCGATACTGGTATCGTATAACTGAGCATCCCGGCCAAATGCAGAGCTGGGTTTACTGATGACATAAGGTGCCCGGGTCATGTGTTCTACCCCACCGGCAATAAAGAGGTCGCCCTCCCCCACCTGAATAGCACGGGCTGCATTCACCACCGCTGCCATCCCTGAGGCACAAAGCCGATTGACAGTTTCACCCGGAACCGAAGTCGGTAATCCGGCTAACAAGAGGGCCATACGAGCAACATTGCGATTGTCCTCCCCCGCCTGATTGGCACAACCGAAGATCACATCCTCGATAGCCGCTGGATCAAGCGAAGGATTTCTTTTTAAAATCTCTGCAATGGTCATCGCTGCCAGATCATCCGTTCGAACTGACGAGAGAGTCCCACCAAATTTACCGATGGGAGTACGTATAGCATCAATCAGATAAGCATTTTCCATGAAAACCCCTCACTTCCTTTAAGTTTGTTGAAAATTATCCGGGTGGATTTTTTTCGTTCGATAAACAGTTCCCTGAAATATGCCGACCTTAGCCTGATCCTGCTCCCTCCAGACGGTAATGGTATACATGGCCACCCGATTACCGACACTCTGTTCTTCCGTTTCAGCGATTAACACATCCCCCTCTCTCACCTGCTCCGGATAGGACATACTAGCTTTCAGTAAAACACTCAACCTTCCGTAGGAGTTGGAAGCAAATGCCAGTGCACTATCGGCAAAAGCATAGGTGATTCCGCCATGACATACCCCAAACCCATTCAACATCTCTTTCCGTACTCGCATCTTTAACCGTACGTACCCCATTGCTGCTTCCAGAACCTCAATGCTCATCCATTGCGAGAAGGGGTCCCGACGATATAAGTAATCAATCAATTGCCGAACTTTATGGTTTTTCTTCATTTTTACATCATACTATTTGTTTCATGATATAAACTTCTAACTTGTTAACCTTTATGGGGATAAAAGGAGGCCTTCTCTCGAACCATCCGTTTTAACAGGGGGTTGGGGCGATAGCGGTCTTCTCCATACTCCTCTTGCAACGCTTCTAATCGGGTGAGAACATTCTCGAGGCCTATCTCATCCGCCCATCTCAGAAGCCCTTTGGGGTAGTTGACCCCTCTGGTCATGGCCAGGTCAACATCCTCCACAGATGCGATGTTCATAAAAACGGCATCAATCGCCTCGTTTATTAACATCACCAGAATCCGGTAAAAAATAGTATCTCCCAATTGGGGATCCTCTTTCGGTAGAGGTTGAGGGGCGCCTTCTCGATAATCATAGTAACCGCGACCCGTTTTCCGTCCCAGAAAACCGGCTTCCACCATTCGTTTTTGTATAAATGAGGGCTTAAAACGGGGATCATAAAAAAAGGCTTCAAAAACAGTTTCTGTCACCTTCAGGTTGACATCGTTCCCGATAAGATCCATCAATTCGAAGGGGCCCATACGAAATTTCCCAATGGTTCGCATTGCCCAGTCAATTGTGGGAACGTCCGCGATACCCTCTTCAAGGATACGCAGCGCTTCCCCATAAAAGGGGCGTGCCACACGATTGACGATAAATCCCGGGGTATCTTTTGCCAGCACAGTGGTTTTTCCCCACCGGTCAATGAGGGAACGAACAGCGTTGACTACAATCTGTTCCGTTTGTAACGCCGGGACAATCTCTACCAGCGGCATTAAAGGAGCGGGATTGAAAAAATGGGTACCCACGACTAGTTGAGGATGCTTGCAGGCGGCGGCAATGGAGGTAACGGAAAGGGATGAAGTATTCGTCGCCAGCACCGCTGTATTTTCGGTGATTGCCTCCAGGTTGGCAAAAAGCGTCTGTTTTAACTGCAAATCTTCGATGATCGCTTCAATCACAAGCTGACATGGTTGTAAGGAGTCAAGACTATCCGCATAGGTCACTCTTTGCAGAATGGCATCTCCTTCTTCGGAAGTGAGACGATTTTTTTCCACCTGCCGTT
>RFIL01000174.1 GCA_003695285.1 Calditrichota bacterium | reverse complement strand
ATTTGGTATATGGCTCTATTACAAAGTGTGTGGATAAGCCTTCATAAGGTATCCACATTTTTGCAATATTTTTAATTTAAAATGCCGAAGGCATGCCCAGGCATATTTCACATTTTTGTATCCATCACTTTTAATCTGGTTTATTTTAGTATTTATTCCCTCGCTATCCCATTGGAAATGCGGTAATAAAACACAACCTTCCGGTATGATCAAATTTTAAATAAATCCATTTACTCCTGTGAAAATCATATCGTTCTAACTTTTGTTTTAATCGATTCCTATTGTCCTGCAAATTTAAATCGTCGTCTTCGGTTTCATTTTTCAAATAGATGTTGATAATCTATTTTTATTGTGTCTATCTCTTCCTCAAAAAGCAATCCGTGAATAACCCTTGATATGGCTTGCGACTTCTCGTATTTTTCTATGACTAAAAGATAAAGAAATTAAATTAATCAGAAAGGTGTGGAGTTGATTAAAATAAATGATTATAAATTCGACCCCGCTTTTGTTCTTGCGCCAATGGAGGATGTTACCGATACGGCTTTCCGAAGGTTATGCAAAGAAATGGGAGCGGATATTGTCTATACTGAATTTATCAGCTCGGAAGCACTGATCAGGGATGCTGAGAAAGCCAAACGAAAAATGATGTTTTATCCGGATGAAAGACCGATTGGTATTCAACTATACGGATCCAGAGTTGAGAGTGTGGTGGATGCCGGCAAGCGTGCACAGTCTGTCGGACCGGATTTTATCGATCTGAATGTGGGATGTCCGGTAACCAAAGTGGCAGACCAGGGAATGGGAGCGGGATTGCTGAAAAATTGCGACCTGATGGCTGCCATTGTGAAAGCATTAAAGGAAGAATTAACGTTATCAGTAACGGTAAAAATGCGTCTGGGCTGGGATTTGGAATCCATAAACGTTCTGCAGAATGTTAAGATTTTGAATGAGATGGGTGTGCACTGGATTGCCATTCATGCCAGGACCCGGGCGCAGGGGTATAAAGGAGAAGCGGACTGGTCCTGGATAAAAAAAGCCAAAGAAATCAGCGAGGTTCCCATCATCGGGAATGGAGATATCACATCGGTGGAAAAGGCCGAATGGGCGCTTGAATATTCCAAAGCCGATGGGATTATGATTGGTCGGGGAGCCATAAAGGCGCCATGGATATTCAGGCAGTTGAAAGCTTACTTTTTTGAAGGGAAACGATTGCCGGAACCGGAATTTGAAGAAAAACTGAGCATTGCCAGAAAACATTTTACTCTTCTGGTTGAGCATAAGGGGAAATATGCGGTTTCCGCATTCCGGCGCTTCAGCAATACCTATTTTAAAGGTGAAAAAGGGGTGGCCAAAATCCGGCAACGATTATCTGTTTCGAGATCCCCTGAAGAAGTATTTGAAATTCTGGAAAATCCGTTTAAATTGAAATAAAAAGGAGGAGATATGAAGAGTTACACAGAATATCTGACGTTTAACACCCCGCACCGCAGGGATTATATTAACATTACCGATACGGTAGAGGAAATCGTTCGAAAGAGTGGCGTAAAGGAAGGGCTGGTTCTGGTCAACGCCATGCATATTACCGCATCGGTCTACATCAACGATGATGAATCCGGATTAATTCAGGATTATGATGACTGGTTGGAGCAACTGGCTCCTCACGAGCCCATTTCCAGATATCGTCACAATCGCACCGGTGAGGATAATGGTGATGCCCATTTAAAACGTCAGATCATGGGTCGGGAAGTGGTTGTGGCAATTACCAACGGACGCCTGGATCTGGGCCCCTGGGAACAGATTTTTTACGGGGAATTTGACGGACGTCGTCCCAAACGTGTGTTGGTAAAAGTCATCGGAGAATAATCATGGGAAAAAAATTTAAAGCGCTGGTTGTGGAAGAACAACCGGATGGTACTTTTTCCCGTTCAATTCAGGAAAGGGATACAGATTCCCTGCCGCAGGGAGAAGTTTTGATCCGTGTGGAATATTCTTCATTGAATTATAAAGATGCCTTATCGGCCAGCGGTCATAAAGGGGTTACCCGAAACTACCCGCACACCCCGGGGATTGATGCTGCCGGTTATGTGGAGGAAAGTACCGATCGCCGATTCCGGGAAGGGGATCCTGTATTGGTAACAGGTTATGATTTAGGACAGAATACATCCGGTGGGTTTGGGCAGTATATCCGGGTGCCCGCAGATTGGGTGATTCCCATTTCAGGGAAATTAACCCCGGAAACAGCCATGTTCTATGGCACGGCTGGATTTACTGCTGCACTTGGGGTGCATAAAGTGATCACCCATGGTATCCGTCCGGAAAATGGCAGGGTTCTTGTGACCGGAGCATCTGGTGGAGTGGGGAGTTTAGGAGTGGCATTGTTTGCCCATCTTGGGTATGATGTGATTGCCTCTACCGGAAAGAAAGAAGCTCATGAAATGCTGAAAAATCTTGGAGCAGCCGAAATTTGGTCCCGGGAGCAGGTCCAGGCGGATGAGCGAAAACACATGTTACCCGGTAGGTGGAGTGCCGCGCTGGATACCGTGGGTGGGGACACGCTGTCCACAGTCATCCGGGGTACAAAATTGCATGGAGTGGTGACCTGCTGCGGGAATGTGAGTGATGTGTTTTTTAAAACATCCATTTTTCCGTTCATTTTGCGGGGTATTGAACTGGTGGGAATTGATTCGGCCAATCAGGACAGACCGATCCGGGAAATATTATGGACTCATCTGGGCAGTGACTGGTTTGTGGAAAAAATAAAAGATATTGTGACGATTGTTTCTCTTGAGGCATTGGAGGAGAAAATACAACAAATATTAAAAGGACGTATCATGGGCCGAGTAGTGGTAAAATTATGGGATTAAAACTTCCAGAGGAGAGTACCCTGCAACCATATCATCTCCGGGTAACGATATAGAAATTCAATGCCCGGAGATGTT
>RFIL01000173.1 GCA_003695285.1 Calditrichota bacterium | reverse complement strand
GAAAACTCTGGTCATGGTAGCAGATGGGGGATCAGTTGATGATTCCCGGGAAGAAGCAGAGAGCGTGGAAAAGAGTCCCTGGACAGAACTATTGATTACCATCTACAGGGGGGTACCAGGAAAAGGATCGGCCATCCGCGCTATTTTTGAAGCAGCGCATATTCTGAATGCGAAGGTCGTGGTTCTGTTTGACGCAGATCTGCGTTCAATTAATACCCACTGGATTAAACAAATGGTCGAGCCGATCCTGCGTCAGCGTTATGATTTCGTGGCACCTCTTTACAAGCGTTATAAATACGATGGAACTATCACCAACAATATTGTCTATTCTCTGACCCGGGCTCTCTACGGTTACCGTATCCGTCAGCCTATCGGAGGTGATTTTGCATTCAGCAATCGTCTGATCAAACGCTATATAGACCAGGATGTTTGGGAAACGGATGTTGGGCGTTTTGGTGTTGATATCTGGTTAACCACAGAAGCCATGGTCGGTGGCTATAATCTTTGCCAGGCAAATCTGGGTGTAAAAATTCACGATGAGAAAGATCCCGCTCAATCTCTCGGCCCTATGTTCCAGCAGGTTGTCAACACATTATTCTCCTTAATGGAAGAAAACCAGGACTACTGGAAAAATGTAAAAGGCAGTCAGCCGGTGCCAATTGTCGGGCCTGAAATCAATGTGGAACCCAAACCATTTGAAATCTCCATTGAACGGTTAATTACCGATTTTAAAGTCGGCTTTTCTCATTATGATTCTTTCTGGGAAAAAGTACTTTCAAAAGATAATTTTAAGGTTTTCAAAGAGTTAATCAACAAAAATGAAAAAGATTTTCATTTTCCAACCGAAGTCTGGGTTAAGTCATTGTATGATATAGCAGCAACCTATCATCACTGGGCAGCTGACCGTAAACTGCTTGTGCAATTGATGACCCCACTCTATTTTGCCAGAATCGCCTCTTTTGTGAATGAAACATACGACATGAATAATGATGAAGCTGAAAAGAAAGTTGAAGAACAGGCTCAGCTTTTTGAAGAAATGAAGCCTTATCTGTTGAAACGCTGGAATTCAGATTGAAGCTTATACCGCAAAATATCTGGCCTGAGGATGATGAACAATAATGGCGCTGGTGCTCTGTTCGGGCACCAGCTGATATTCCTCCGTGAGTGAAACACCGATATCAGCCGGTTGCAACAGATTAAAAATCTTTTTCTGATCTTCAAGTTCAGGACAGGCCGGATAACCAAAACTATACCTTCTTCCCCGGTAAACACCTTTCAGTATTAAATTGGGATCCTCGCTATCTTCTTCATGAATGTTCAGCTCAATACGAATTTGTTTGTGCCAGTACTCGGCCAAAGCTTCAGCCAATTCAACGGATAAACCATGCCAGAGTAAATATCTGAAATATTCATCTTCATTAAACAGCCGTTGAATAAAGTCGGATAATTTTCTTCCGACTGTTACCAAATGAAATGCTACCACATCACTTTTCCCTGAATCTTCCGGTAGAAAATATTTAGCCAAACTCAAATACGGTGATTTGGTCTGGACTGGAAATGTAAATATTTCTTCTCTGTTCAAAGAAGGATCAAAGACACGCAATCGCTTTTCATCCAGCGCATTGGCTTTAAAATAACCGTAGACGACTTTAAAATCATACAATTCTTTCCGAATACCTTCTTTCAATAAATCCTGCAATGTTTTTTCCGGATCAAATTCAGTTGTGGTACTCTCAATTCTCCCCTTTAGTTGCCATCGGCCCTTAAACAACACACGTTTATTTAAATAAGGTAACAATGCTTCCAGAGGGATACCGGTTACCTTGCGCCGTCCCCAGAAGGGCGGTTCTGGAATGGCATGATCAAATCTTAATTTCTCTTCTGCTGATTCTGTTTTTACAAGGAGGGATTCATTTCTTTGCACCTGAATTTTTGGCAAATTACTACCCTTTTGATTCTCTTTCTGAATTTTACCGGAAGTTATTTTTTCCATTATAGACAGCCCTGTCATGGCGTCCCGGCCGTAAAATACATGTCCCCTGTAACTGGTTTTCAATTCCTGCTCCACAAACTTGCGGTTTAGAGCAGCTCCACCACAAATCACGGGCAGATCAATTCCCTGTTCGTCAAAAATCTGTAAATTTTCTTTCATGACGAGGGTTGATTTGACCAAAAGTCCACTCATTCCGACACAATCAGGCTTATACTTACGAATAGCATCCATAATGTTCTCAACCGATTGTTTAATGCCCAGATTAATGACTTCATATCCATTATTACTGAGAATGATATCCACCAGATTTTTACCTATATCATGCACATCTCCTTTTACAGTAGCCAGAACAATGCGACCTTTTTTCCGGGTATCATGTTTCTCCATGTGGGGTTCAAGTAGTGCAACAGCCTGCTTCATTACTTCAGCGGATTTTAATACGAAAGGTAACTGCATTTTCCCCTCACCGAACAAATCGCCTACCACTTTCATACCATCGAGAAGAAAACCATTGATAATTTCGAGAGGGGTATATGTTTTTAATGCCTCTTTAAGAGATTTTTCCAATCCTTCTTTTTTACCCATAATAATGTGTTGTTTCAATTTTTCTTCGATAGAAAGTGATTGCCATGCATTTTCGGTCTCTTCTTCCTTTACATCCTGTCCGACCTGCATTAATGTCTGAAGGGGATCATAGCCGGAAT
>RFIL01000172.1 GCA_003695285.1 Calditrichota bacterium | reverse complement strand
TTTGTATTATGGCTATTACCAGAATTAACGAGTTCGATGTTGATACATAAAGAATTTACTCAGGCGCCGGAATTTGAATTTCGAACTCTGGAAGGTGATTTTGTGAAATCTTCAGACCTTAACAATAAAGTTGTGGTGCTTGGGTTTTGGGCTACCTGGTGTGCGCCGTGCATCCGCCAATTTCCGGAAATCCAATCACTGGTGGATGAATTCAAAAATCAACCCGATGTCGCATTTTACATGGTGAATACCGGTCAGGCAGGAGATTCTCTACGGCAGGTTCAGAGTTTTCTGGAGTTATATCCCTATGATTTTCCGGTGGTTTACGATGCAGCTGCTCGTGTCAGCCGTAAATTGGCGGTGCAAAGAATTCCACAACTCCTGGTGATTGATCGAAAAGGGATCATTCGTTTAAGAGAGATCGGTTACCTGGAAGGTGGGGATAAAATATCGGCAAAATTGAGTCGTTATATTCGGGAGTTTTTGGAGGAGAGCAGGAGGGCTAAATGAAAGCTACATTTTATTTGGATCACTAAATTTTTTTATCTATATTTTCAGCCGCAAAACGGGGCGTAGCGCAGCCTGGCAGCGCGTACGGTTCGGGACCGTAAGGTCGCCGGTTCAAATCCGGCCGCCCCGACACCTTCCAAGCCTGCCGATTTTAAGGCAGGCTTTTTTTATGCTCTCGCGATTGAATCTTTTAACTCGTGAATTTCTTTTCTCTTTAGTAAATTTCTCAGGTTAAGTTTTTTGGGTTTCCAGAAATTTAGAGAAGAAGATTTATTGAAAATTGCCGACAGTTAGAAGGCAAAACTTCGGAGGTGTATGTTGAAAAATAATGAGCACAAGACAATATTTCTCGATGGAGAACACTTAACCTTGCAGGACCTGGTTAAGGTAGCCAGGGATTACTCAATGAGGATTCAATTGTCGTCCGGAGTGAAGGAAAACATGGAGAAAAGTCGTCGATGGGTGGAGGAGGTACAACAGAGTGGCGAACCAGTCGTTTATGGGGTGAATACCGGTTTTGGTTCGCTGGCAGTGGTCCCTATTGATAAAGGAAGGACTCGGGAACTGCAAAGAAATTTAATTATGAGCCATGCTGCCGGAACTGGAGAGCCCCTTCCCATCGAGGTGGTTCGTGCTGCAATGCTGCTTCGCGCAAATACTCTGGCAAAAGGCTTCTCCGGTGTTCGTCCGAGGGTTGTGGAAACTATCCTGGAAATGTTGGAAAAGAGGGTAACCCCCTGGATTCCTGCTCAGGGGTCACTGGGTGCCAGTGGCGATCTGGCCCCTCTCTCCCATATGGCATTGATAATGATGGATAATGATCTTCCGGAAGAGTTCACCGGAAAAGCCTATTGGTTTGACCCAACCGAAAACCACTGGGTGCTGCTTTCCGGAGCGGAGGCGATGAAAAAGGCGGGCGTTCCTCGGATCCAATTGGAAGCGAAAGAAGGGTTGGCGTTAAATAACGGCACCCAAATCTCCACAGCATTGCTGGCACTGAGTTGCTATGATGCTCAGAAGCTGGTAAAAATGGCAGACATTGCCATGACAATGAGTTTGGAAGCTTTGCAGGGTATTTCAACGGCCTTCAAAGCAGAATTGCATCAGGTACGGCCTCATCCGGGGCAGGTGAAAACAGCCAGAAATATTCGCAGACTGATGGAAGGCAGTCAACTCGTCGATCGTGATCCGACTCGGGTGCAGGATGCTTATAGTTTACGCTGCCATCCCCAGGTGCTGGCCGGCGTCCGAGATACTCTCCATTATATTGAAACGGTTCTGGAAGTAGAAATGAACGCCACTACAGATAATCCAATAATTTTTCCGGAACTTCCTGATGCCAATAAAGCTTTCTCTGGTGGGAATTTTCATGCCCAACCGATTGCTTTTGCAGCAGATTTCTTGAGTATTGTTCTGTGCGAAGTTGGAAACATCTCCGAGCGTCGCATCTTCCGACTTTCCGACCACCATCTGAATAATGGCCTCCCTTCCTTCCTGATTCATAATCCCGGATTACATAATGGGTTAATGATTGCGCAATACACTGCCGCTTCTCTGGTCTCAGAAAATAAAGCTCTGGCACACCCGGCTAGTGTGGATTCTATACCCTCTTCGGAAAATCAGGAAGATCATGTGAGTATGGCTCCTGTCGCTGGTCGAAAAGCACGTCAAATTTTAGAAAACGTTCAAAAAATTCTCGCTATTGAACTGCTCTATGCCGCTCAGGCTCTGGATCTACGCTTGCAGAGACTCTCTGATATCCCGGTGGAATCCCCATCTGCGGTGTTTGGTAAAGGAACCGCCGCTGCCTATCAATGCATCCGTAGCTACATACCTTATCTGGAAGAAGATCGTCCCTTATATCAGGATATTGAAAAGGCAGTGGAATTAGTCCGCACGGGAACAGTACTTCAGGCGGTTGAAGCAGCGGTTGGTTCTCTTGAATAAGAATTTAGCACGAAAAATGGATGGCTCTTCCAATGAGTCTCCCTGCACCAAAATAAACAAAGTGATAGATATTTCATTCGTCATTTATTCTAAGGGTTTCTTTTTGGAAAATGGTTTTCCAGAAACTATATTATTGTTTCCACACTTAGTCGAGGGTATCTCAGTCGTCAGAAAAAGTTATTTGAAATTGTTTACCTGACTCTTTATTCAGGAAAAGCGTTGTCATATCTTTCTTTTTCCTACAGAATGTACTTTCCCTGATGTAAGGATTTCAGTCTATCATTTTTCTAAAGAAACAACTTTGATAAAACCCCGGAGAGTTCTGCGGGGATAACGATACAAAACATTTCAGGAGGTTTTTATGGGGTTGACACGAAAACCGTTGCTGGTGGAAGATATTTTTAATCCTGATAAGGGATGGGCTTTTTCTGCCAGAGAAGTGCCGATTGAAACCGGGCATGCTCATGATGGCAATCCATACTTCATTGTGAATGTCGATGGAATTGAAATTTTGGTTTTTCAAATCACCGAATGGAAAGAGGGAGTTTCATCCAATGTCTCTCCCCAGCGAATTGTTGCCATGACGACTTTCCCGGGAATCGAAATAACTGATCCCAAAGCATTTTTACAGGCGAATAATATCACCCATGGGTTACCCTTATACGGGGTGAATGATGAAGGAATTCCGACGATGGAGACCGCATTTCCCGTCAGTGATGACTTCCCGGTGGAGATAGCGCGTGGGCAACTGCAGGTATGTCTGGGAATTATCTCCGAAGAAGCCCGAGATTTTTTGAAGGGGGTTGGTGAGAATGAAAAAAGCTTTGACTGGGGTACCGCGCAGGAAGTTGCCAAAGTGGCGGGGGTGTTTCTGGGGGCATTGTTAGGGATATCAAAGAAATAACTTTTCTCTTTCGTATCTTAAATCCACAATAACAGGTGGAGGGGGCCCGGGATTAACACCACCCTTTCAGGTAAAGATGAAATTTCTGCCATTTATATTACAAAGTATTGCAGGTGTCATCCTGGCGATACCATTTATTTTTATCATTAGCCGTTCAAAGAAATGGAGACCTTTGCTGGCTCTATCTCTGGTCATTACCGCCCTCATATATGTGATATTTGCTGTTTCCTTCCGTGGTGATGAGTATCGGGTTTTGATTGAAATCAGCGGGGTCTTTTTGTATAGTATCTTTGCTCTCCTTGGAATGAAATACACTCCTCTCTGGATATCCCTTGGTTGGGCAACGCATGTCTTTTGGGATATCGGGTTGCATTTATTGGGAGGTGGTGTTCACTATGCTCCCGATTGGTATCCTCCATTTTGTCTCGGTTTTGATCTGCTGATTGCCATCTCTATTCTCTTTTTAATGAAAAGGGATACTCAATACGCCCTTTTCTTAAAAAATGAATTACAGAGCAAATAACGGAGTGTTTTGGATTTTGATATGTCTTACATTCTCTACAGTTGAAACATAAATCTAATAGAGATTTGCTCAGGTACTAAACCAGTAGATACATGGGAGAGAAACATGACCTATCAGTCCAGGAACCATGATGATGCAAAATGGGAGAGCGTAGTTAAACGGGACCTTTCTGCCCGGGGTGAATTTGTTTATGCCGTACGCACAACAGGTGTTTATTGCCAACCTGGCTGTCCGGCTCGAATACCAAACAGAGAAAATGTGGTATTCTTCTCTTCCCCTGATGCAGCAGAGAAGTCCGGGTATCGCCCCTGCAAAAAATGTAATCCTAAGGGTTTGCCCCCCACCGAACGTCAGGTGGAAATGATAGTGAAAATCTGCCGCTATCTCGAAGAAGTTGATGAACTTCCCACTCTGAACGAGCTGGCTGCCAGAGCAGGATTGAGTCCATGGTATTTCCAGCGCCTGTTTAAAAAAGTTGTCGGATTAACCCCAAAAGAATATGCCACGTTTTCACAGGTTTCACGTTTCCGGAAACACTTGTATTCTTCGAAAACGATTTCAGAAGCCATTTATGAAAGCGGATATAGTTCCAGCAGTCGGGCTTATGAGAAGACTGCTGCACATCTGGCTATGACGCCTACTGCTTTCCGAAATGGTGGTCGTGGCATTCGGATTACTTATGGAAGTGCTTTTTCTTCTCTGGGTTGGGTAGTTGTTGCGGCAACAGAAAAAGGGATTTGTATGGTCGAATTTGGAGACAACCCTGAGGAATTACCCGGAAAAGTTCGTCAGGCTTTTCCGAAAGCAGAGATTGAGGAAGCCGGATCTGATTTTACCGACTTGCTCCGTCGTGTTATCGCCTATATTGATAATCCCGATGAAGTGGAGGTCTTCCCGCTGGATATGCAGGGTACCGTTTTTCAAAAAAGAGTATGGAAGGCACTGCAAAGTATACCTCCCGGTGGGACGATGAGCTATCGGGAAGTAGCAGAGAAAATTGAACTACCCAAAGGAAGTCGGGCGGTTGCCGGAGCCTGTGCCAGTAATAAAATTGCGGTTTTAATCCCCTGTCATCGGGTAGTCAAACAGGATGGTAGACCGGGGGGATATCGATGGGGAACCGACCGAAAGCTGAAGTTGTTGAGGCGTGAAAAGAAAAAGGAAACTACCTCAAAATAGGAAGGATGAACATTTCTCTATTCTGAAGTTTTTAAAAAAGTGATAATTGCCCTCCATCTTTTTTCTTCTTCGGGGATTTACTCGGAACACTTTTCTTGAATTCTTTTAGAGTGTTTTCGATATCGGTAAGAAATGGTGATGGGGGATTGTTCATTGTCTTGCCAAATAACAATCTCTTGTTTGCATAGGTTAAAATGAGTTTATGCTGTGCACGAGTCATCCCAACATATAATAGCCGACGTTCTTCTTCCTCATCGCTCTCTTTTCCATTCTGTCGGTAGGGGAGGAGGTTATTTTCACACCCTATGATAAAAACAACCGGAAACTCCAGCCCCTTGGAGGCATGAAGGGTCATTAAAGAGACCCGATCCGCCCGGGGGTCATATTCATCCTCCTTTTTTCGAAGCATGATATTATCCAGAAAGCTAAGCAAATTGGCTCCATAAGTTTCAGCCATTCTTTCCAATTTCTGGATGGATTCCAGATGCGCTTTGCTGGTAGAAATTTTACGGCGACGTTGTAATTCGGAATGGATGGTCTGGATAAGTTCAACGACCGGAGTCGTACCACGATGGGGACGCAGAGTATCCAGGAAGCTCTCCATATCTCCCAATCGTTCTCGGAGATATTGTTGATGGAACTGAGACGATGGTCGGAGGATTAACCACAGACAGGAGAGAATCTCACGAATTTCCGGTCGCTCATAAATCGGGGTTTCACCCACAACCTGGAATGGTATCCCGGAACGGCTAAATGCCTCTTTCAAATCGCGGTTTAAGGCATTCAACCGATATAATACCGCAAAATCTGAAAAGGAGTAGTCCTTCACTTCCTCCTCACCGGCCACCCGACCGGAATCCAGAGAAAAATAACTGGTTCCGCCCACCATCTTTTCAACTTCATGAACCACATACTCCGCTTCAGCTTTATGAGTTGGTGCTTGATGAATTTCAATGCGAGTTTGAGTCACGATATCTGACCAGATATTCGGCGTGATTCGATCCGCAGATGCCGCTATGACTTGCCCTGAAGCAAGTAAAATGGTCTGAGATGAACGGTAGTTGCGCTGGAGCTGTACTTCTTGAACATCTGGAAAATCATCTTTGAATTTCAGGAAGTAATCGCGACTGGCACCTCGAAATCCGTAAATGGCCTGGTCCGGATCTCCGATGACGCAGAGATTGGTCTGTGGGGTTACCAGAAGTCTCAACAGTTGATATTGGGCAAAATTGATGTCCTGGTATTCATCCACTGAAATCCAACGGTAGCGACGTCGGTATTCTTGCAGAATTTCGGGATGTTTTTCCCATAAAGTCACGCACAGCCGAAGAAGATCGTCAAAATCCACACAATTGAATTTTTCAAGAGCGTTCTGGTAAACGCGATATACCGTCGAAAAATCGGGTAGCTCTACACTGAATTCTTCAAGTTCCGGTGAATCAGGGCCAAGAAGACGTTGTTTGGCAAGGGAAATCTGGCGAAGGTATGCTTCACCCCCATGATCTGATTTGGCAGTCATTGTCGATTTAAGCAGGGCTAACGCTTCTTTTTCTCCCAGAATGGTAAAATCTTCGGGAAGTTGTAAATAGCCACTATGTGCCCGTAAGACCATGGTTCCAAATGCATGAAAGGTTTTCACTGTTATTCGTTCGGTAAGAGGTGTTCCAAGGAGATGGAGCAGGCGCTCTTCCATCTCATTGGTTGCTTTATTGGTAAAGGTAATCGCCAGAATATTTTCCGGAGAAATACCCTGCTCCGAAATTAAATATGCGATTCGATGGGTTAAGGTTCGGGTTTTTCCCGTTCCCGGTCCTGCAGTGATTAATAGATGACCTCGGGTATGTTGCACGGCTTTACGTTGTTGCGGGTTTAATCCGGCAAAAATAGCGCTGGTCAGCTCGGTGGGGGCTTCACCGGGATGGGAGGCATCAAAGGACTGATGATGCTCCTGTTCTTCGGTATCCCTGGTTGCCGGAGCGGGTGAGAAAGGAGGTTCACTGCTCTCAGTGCCAGGCGCCACAGATGGAGGTGCAACGGAAAACAAACTCAGTTGTTCACCAACCTTTAAAGGAGCGGATATGGATACGTCGCTTTCTCCAAAAAGGTTGATTTCATTGTCTCTGGCAGGGGATGTTTCTTCCTCCAGAACTTTAATAAGACCATATTCACCATCATATCCTGCCTTAACCACGATTTCTCCGGCTCTCATCCTTCTGATACCCTCTGCTAACAGTTCACTACCGTAGCGCCGGATATCCTCCAGGGGAGCATCCATTAAAATGTATAACTCTGAACCAAGAGAAGAGAGCAATTGCTCATAATTTTTTTTAACCCGCTTGGAAGAAGGGCCCACCCCCAACACTTCGCTGATGATTTCAGGTAGAGGGATAAGACTATAGAATGGAGCCACTCGTTCAGGTTTTTCACCTTCCTCCCGATCGGCCAGTAATTCCACCCGGTGCATAACTCCTACCGTAACCGGTTTACCACATACCGGGCAGATACCCTGATGTTGCAGGGTTGTTCTGGGATCCCAACAGATACCACATTTACGATGACCATCATAATGATATTTCCCTTCTTCAGGAAAAAATTCGATGGTGCCTTTGAAATGGTTCGGGTCACCACTTTTCAGAGCATCAAATAAGGATTGATAAGATAATTCGGTTTCGAAAATATTCGCTTCCCTTGCTAATTTGGCCGGGGAATGAGCATCGGAATTGGAAACCAGAGTAAAGCGATCCAGTGCTGACCATCGCCAGTTCATGGGGGGATCGGAGGAGAGGCCGGTTTCCAGAGCAAATATATGCGGGGTTAGATCTTCAAAACATTCCTCAATAGAATCAAATCCGGATTTTGACCCGAACAGTGAGAACCATGGTGTCCAGATATGAGCCGGTATCAAATAGGCTCTGGGATCGGTTTCCAGAACAATTTCCAGCAGGTCACGGGCATCTAAACCCAGGATTGGCCGGCCATCGGAGTGGATGTTACCAATTTTATCCAGCCGGGCCTGGAATTTTTCTACCGCCTCAAAAGAGGGTAAGAAAACAACGTTGTGGATTTTTCTGACACGTTCATTTTTTTTGTAAATATTGCTGATTTCTCCCGCCAGCATAAAGCGCACTGGTGCCTGACATGCTTTGGGCACCTCCTTCTGGATAGCGGTGAGATATTCTTGCTTTAAGCGGAATAAACCATCCTCGGCGGGTTCCAATTTTTCCTGCATCTCTTTTAGCCATCCCGGATGAGCGATGTCACCGGTTCCAACAATATGTACCCCCTTTAGCTGTGCCCAGCGAGTCAGCTGTTCAAAATTCAAATCTCTGCTGGTGGCCCGGGAAAAATGGGAATGTATGTGCAAATCAGCGATTATTTTCATAATATAACCTCTTTATGTCTTTTAAGGAAAAGCTGCTTCGGTGACCACAGTTTATTGAGGATTTGTTGAATAATCAAGATGCGTTTTTAAAAAGGGATTTTGTGGTGTAAAGGGTGATTTTTATTTTTGGACGAATCTGGTTTGAAAAATCTTTAGGGAAATTTAATCTAATGAAGGAGATTCATATGCAACTCTCGTTTGAAGGGAAAGTAGCAATCGTTACCGGTGCGACCAGTGGGATTGGTAAAGCGACTGCACGTGCCCTGGCGAATCATCGATGTGATGTGATGTTAACCGGGCGCAATCAAGTCAAATTAATTGAACTGGAGGAGGAAATTTCCTCCACCGGAGTTCGATGTCAGGTAATGGCCGGAGATATCCGGGATCACCAGTTCCGATCCCGGCTAATTGAGGAAACCGTAACTCGTTTAGGTCAGCTGGATATTCTGATTAACTCAGCAGGGGTCATTCAAATGGGTACCATAGAAAACACTCCCATGGAAGAGTATGACCGTTTAATGGATATAAACCTTCGTTCGATATTTCATTTAACCCAATTAGCCATTCCATATCTGGAGCGAACAAAGGGAAATATTGTTAATGTTTCCTCTGTGGCCGGATTGCGCTCTTTCCCGGGGATTATCAGCTACTGCATTAGCAAAGCCGGTCTGGACCAGTTGACCCGATGTGCAGCTCTGGAACTGGCTCCAAAAGGTATCAGGGTGAATGCTGTTAATCCGGGGGTGGTTGTTACCTCGTTGCATACAAACAGCGGAATGACCGAAGAACAATATCAGAATTTTCTTGAAAAAGGGAAAGAAACCCATCCAATTGGTAGAGTTGGCACTCCGGAGGAGGTAGCGGATTTAATATTGTTTCTGGCTTCAGAATCCGCTGGTTGGATCACCGGAGTAACTTATAGCATTGATGGGGGCAGAGCCCAAACCTGTGCACGATAACAACATCTTGTGATGACAACTGACGGAATGTTTTAACATGAAGAAGCCGGAAATTCAGTTCATTATATTTGATCTGGGAAATGTCTTGATTGATATTTATCCCCAAAAAGCGATTGATAAATTCAGCCGCGACTGTGAGGCTCCACCAACTGTTCTAAAGGAGTTGTATCACTCCCCCCTCCACTTATCGTTTATGCGAGGGGAACTGACACCAATAACATTTTTTGAACGGGTGAGAGAGAAATACCACTGTCAGTTGGATTTTGACACTTTTTTGAATCATTGGAGACAAATTATTGGTCCGACCAAGAGTGGGATGAGAGAATTATTAATTAATCTCAAGAGTCAGTATTCATTAATATTGCTTTCCAATACCGATCAACTCCATTGGGAATATGTCCTGGAAACCTGTTCAGAAATTCAATTTTTTGATAAGTCATTTTTATCTTTTGAGCTGGGATTGCTGAAACCTGAAGCTGAAATTTACTATTATCTTCTCGAGGATTTATCCTGTAAGGCAGCTGAATGTATTTTTGTTGATGATACAAAAGAGAACATCGACATGGCTGCCAGCATCGGATTTCAGACGATTCATGCCTCACATCCGGAGGAAGTGACCCGGAGATTGCAGGAATATTTGATAGAATAGGGGAGGGGGACAGGTTGAGATTTAAGTAATTGAAGCTATGTTTTAAGAACTTTTTCATATTAAAAAAAGCATTGGATTGTTTCCAAAGAGTAGTATCAAGATTACAGAATTGATTGAATAATTAAATAATTTATTATTGTTTTAAATGTTTAAAATGATTATAATATCGCAGCAGCTCTAAAGCTACTATATAGAATCACTTCTTTTATAGAAAACTCGCCGCTCTTTTGAGGAACGGTGATGGGAATGCATGTTTAGTTGTTATGGAACCAGAAATGAGACAGAGGTAAGGTATAAGCGAGTTTAATGAACAAATTATAGCATCATAATAATTATCTTCCAGCTTTATATATAACAATCACTTATTTGACAGCTTCGTAAGCCCTGTAATTGGCAAGGTTGCCAGTTATATTTTCCTTTTGTAAAGGGTTGATGGGAGGGGCGGAAGCAAAGTGAATAAATTAATTTATGTTCTAGATGGTTCAGGCGATAATTACAACATCCACCTTTGGTGAAGGAAACTTATTCCAGACGTATTTGATAGTTTTGAATGGATTATTCGGTATGGATGCTGACCTCGAATTTAATAGTGCAATATGGATAACAGATCGCATGGGTTAGATGAGCTATATTCACCAATTCATATGTGCCAATTGTCAAAAAAGTTATGATCTTTACCATAGTAGTTTTTTATGTGATGAATGTGGTAAACCGGTGTTAATCGAATATGATCTTTATCGCGCACGCCGGGAAATGGACTTACGAGATTGGTTTTCCAGGGAAGGGATGTGGACCTTTAAGCAGTTATTACCCATATCGAATTCCGCATCAGTTTTGTCTCTGAAGGAAGGTGACACCCCGATTTTAAACTTGAGACGGAGTGCTGCACGATTTGCGGTGCAAAACATCTTTGTCAAGAATGAGGCGCAAAATCCCGGGGGGTCCTCACGGGATAGAGAAATGAGTGTGGTGTTTTCTCATTTACGTGCCACTGATTATCCACTGGTTCTGGTGGAAAGTTGTGGGACCCTGGGAATCTCAGCCAGTATTTATAGTAGACTAGCCGGGAAAAAATGTCAGGTTTTAATGCCTGACCACTCTCCGGTACAATTTAAAGGTGAATGCCAAATTTTTGGAACAAATGTAACTTTAATAGCGTGGAACGAATCTAATCGAATTAGAGTTAAACAAGTTGCTCAAGCCCAGGAAAAAGCATTCGACTTAGCAACTGAAGGATTAGCCTTACGTATTGAAGGTGCTAAGACTGTTTTTCTTGAATTGTTCCTCCAGTTTCAAAAAGACCTCCCGGAGGTTTTACTGATTCCCTGCGGAGAGGGTGTTAGTTTTCTTGGAGTGTGGAAAGCCATTAATGAATTAGTCAAACTGGATTGGCTATCCAAACGTAATGTTCCAGAAGTTTGGGTGGTACAGAGTGCCAATTGCCCTTCTCTGCTTCAAGATGATGCTGAACAGCACTGCAAAGATACTATTGCTTTTGACTTGTATTATCCAACATCACCTCTTCATTCCATTATTCGGCGAGTGATGAAAGATTGGGGATGGAAGGTGGTGACGGTAGAAGATGAAGAGATACTTCAAAGCTGGACCCAAATAGCGAAAGATGATGGTTTGATTTTATCCCCGGAAGGTGCAAGTTGCATGGCGGCGCTGGCGAGTCTGGTTCGAGGTGGTAAAGTTGCCCGGAAACAAAATTTTTTAATGCTTAATCCTTCTAACGGTAGCCGGTATGTTCATTCACTTGGGTTTATTGAACAAAAGAAAAATTAATCTTTAGGAGAGTTATAATGTCTAATATTGAGATAAGCTTGATAGCTGTTGAGATCAAGAAATGGGATCTGGAGACGCAAAAAATAACCACACAAAGTTATTATGTGTTAAATGATGAGGAATACAACATCCAATTCGATGTGACAATCCTTCAGCCGCCGGA
The DNA here is from genome assembly GCA_003695285.1 of Calditrichota bacterium. Lineage (GTDB taxonomy): Bacteria > Calditrichota > Calditrichia > RBG-13-44-9 > J075 > J075. The sequence goes on along the minus strand of RFIL01000172.1, from coordinate 3,287 downwards.
AATGGTTGAAGAATATCTTGGCAAATTACGGTATGAGTGTGCTCAATTCCTGCAGTCCAAGCTTGGAAAAGAGGAACTCGAAGTAGAATTTGATAATGAAACCTTCCTCCGCCAGAAGCTCTATAATTATTTCAAACGCATTACGATGGAGTTGAACAACCCCAAGCGGCGAAAAGGTCAACCCAAAATGATTTTTACCACCCACATGGATATCTATAATGAGAATCAGGATATCTCCTTTCTGCCGAAGAAACTCCAGTTTTTTGTGGTACTAAATTGGGCACGTAAATACTATGAAAAGGAAGATTATAAGAAAGCTATCGAGCCTCTAAGAAAACTGATAGCTGTCAAACCGGATTTTGGTCTGGGGTATAAATGGCTGGCTCGTTCTTTAAAGAAAATCCGAAAATATGATGAAGCCATGCACTATTATCAGAAGTATGCGGAGGTTGATGGTTCGATTGATTCACTCTTAGATTTGGCAAAATCTTATCGAAAGGGTAAGATTTTTGATAAATCCGAAGAGATCTACCATCAGATTTTAGAAAAAGACCCCGGAAATAAAGAAGCCCGGATTGGATTAGCCCAAATTCGGTATGCGACCAAAAATGATGAATATCTCAAAATTCTGGATGAACTGTATGCTGAAGATCCGGAATGGTTGAAAGAATGGTTGGTGGAAGAATTTAATTTCCGGATTTATGTTCCGGAAAAAACACTCCTTACACCCAATCAAACGGCAAAATTTCTGGGCTTCTCCCAGATTTTCGAATTAACTCAGAGGGCTTTTAAAAATGAAATTCCCTCTCATTTTAATCCGGCAAAAGCCAAACTCAGTTTTTATAAGGAAGAGATTGAGAATTGGGCATTTGTGATGAATCGCTATAAATGTCTACCGGAAGAGATCAAGTTGTATCCGGAACGAATCGAAATGGAATGGGTTACCGAGGAGGCCGTAGAAGAACCGGAAGACAAAAAAGCAAGTGCACCCCAGGATAGCGCCAATAGTAAACCCTTAACAAAGGTTGAAGAAATTTTAATGCAAATTCGGGCTCGAAAAGCTCAGCGGCAACAAGCGAATGCTGCTAATTCTAACAATGAGAGTGGGAAAAAGTCTACCAAAAAGTCGAGTGGAAAAAAATCCAGTTCCAAGACTGCCGCTAAAAATGAAGAAAAAGAAGCCACTGGAAAAAAGAATCAGAAAAAAGCATCCACTTCTCGGAAAAGTCGCAAAAAGGAGGAACCAACGGTTGTTGAGAAAAATGGAATGGATGTTGATGATTCGGAGGCCGAATTGAGTAGTCCTCGAAAGCCAGCTAAAAAACCTGCGACAATGGAATAGCTTTATCTGATATTTTCAGACCATTAAGCGTTTACCTGTGCTATAAAACGATATCCCTGGATGGATTCATCACAAAGTGTTGGGGATATCGTTTTATTTTTGTACATTCGCTTTTTGTGGATAGTTTTACGAAGAAGGAGCTTCATTTTGAATATTACACGAATCGTCATTTTTACCTTTATTGCCTTTATTCATTTAAGCTGTTCAAAATCAACGGAAGTTGATACTATTTTCTATAACGGTAAAATCTTCACGGCGCGCAATTCCACTGAATTTGTCGAAGCGATGGCCGTGAAAAATGGGAACATTGTTGCGGTTGGTAAAACCGAAGATCTCTTTCGAAAGTATAAGCCGGGGGATACAACCGGTATTAACTTGCGTGGGCAATTGGTACTACCAGGGTTCCATGATGCTCATCTCCATTTCTGGAACGGAGCTAAGCTAAAACATCAAGTGGATTTAAGAGGGGTACGTTCCCTTCAAGCCGTGCTGGAGATCATTAAAAAAGCGGTGGAAAAAGCCAAACCCGGTGAATGGATCATTGGCAGAGGTTGGGATCATGAACTCTGGGAAACCAAAAAATTACCTACAGCAAGGGATCTGGATAAGATTTCCAGGGAACATTATATTTATCTGAAAAGAGTAGATGGGCATGCAGCCTGGGTGAATTCGGCGGTGTTGCGGTTGGTGCGTTATACTGCTAAAACCCCGGATCCCCCGGGAGGAAAAATTCAAAGGCATAAATATACTGGAAGACCAACAGGCATCCTCTTTGATGCAGCATTCGATCTGGTGGATAAGATCATTCCAGAACCTACCTTCTCCCAAAAATATGAATGGATGACGAATACCATTCAATACGCCAATCGCCTGGGAATTACCAGCATTACCGATATTTCTCCCCCTGAACTCTTTCATGTATATGCTCAATTATTTGAGGATAAATTATTGACTCTTAGAGTGAATTTTTTTCCGGTGTATACCCTGAATCTGGATTCTCTCCAAAGATTTTTTCAAAAAGAGAGAAGTGACCCCCGCTTTCTGGCGTTTCGATTGGTAAAATTATATGCTGATGGTTCTCTCGGCTCTCGAACCGCTTTCCTGAAGAAGCCTTATCTGGATGATCCGGATAATATGGGATTAATTCAATACGATTCTACCCAAATGGTGACAATGGTTCGAGAAATTGTCAATGCAGGACTGATTGTTGGTATACACGGAATTGGGGATGCTGCAATTCATCAGATTCTGAAAGTTTATCAACAACTTTATAAAGAAAAACCGGAAAATTATCGCTGGCGAATTGAACATGCTCAGGTGATGGATTCCAGCGATTTTCCGCTCTTTGCACAACTGGGGGTAATTGCCTCAATGCAGCCTTCTCATTGTATTACGGATATGCATTGGGCTCCTAATCGGATTGGGGAAAGAGCCCGGTATGCCTATGCCTGGAATACATTCCTCCGCCACAACGTGAATTTGGCCTTCGGTACTGATTGGCCGGTGGAACCACTGAATCCCATGGTGGGGTTATATGCAGCTGTGGCTCGGAAAGATACTACGGGCTATCCCGCTGAGGGGTGGTACCCTGAGGAGCGTATTACTCTTGGAGAAGCGATTCGGGCATATACCTGGGGGTCAGCTTATGCGGCCGGAATCGATCAATGGTGTGGTACGTTACAACCAGGAAGGGTAGCTGATTTTGTTATTCTGGATCGAGACATTTTTAAGGTGCCCCCGGAGGAGATTCTCAAAACCAAAGTTTTTGCAACCTATATAAACGGTAAACCGGTATTTACTCATCCATTATACCAGCCTATTTATCCTCAAAAACAATAACTTCCAACTGACGGGGGCCATGTACTCCCAGAACCAGCGTTTTTTCGATGTCAGCGGTGCGGCTGGGACCGCTATAAAAAGCGAATGTAGGTATGGGGTTAGATGA
>RFIL01000171.1 GCA_003695285.1 Calditrichota bacterium | reverse complement strand
TACGAACGATTCTGGACTTACCGAAAATAAACGAAGAAGTGCGTCAGGTTGGGATTGGGGGTACTGAATTAAACATTCCTAACAAAGATATTCTTAGTGATTTTTCTCTTGGAAATGATCTGGTTGAAAACTTGAAGGTTCTTAAACAGCTTGAACGTGAAATTCGCCTGGAAAAGGATAGTTATCAACAACTAATCACTACACTTGAACGACGACAGGATTCAGTCCGTTATTTACCAGCGATTCGACCTGTTCATAATGCTTATTTATCCAGCTCTTTTGGAAATCGGTTCCATCCCATCCTTCATAAGAATCATTTTCATAAAGGGGTGGATTTAGCAACCAATAAAGGGACTCCGGTTTATGCAACTGCTGATGGGTATGTTACTTTTGCAGGGTTAAATGGTGGCTTTGGTCGAATGGTAGAGATTAATCATAAGTACGGGTTCGTGACATATTATGGTCATTTGAACAAAATTTATGTCCGAAAAGGGCAATTCGTAAAACGGGGTGAAAAAATTGGTGAAGTTGGAAAGACTGGGCTGGCGACCAACACTCATCTCCATTATGAAGTACGTTACAAAGGTAAACCCATTAATCCTCTTTCCTTCTTCCTGGATGAATCGGAATTTTATAAAGAATAGCACTTTGGTCTCCCTTCCTATAATGTGAAGTGCTGCTCTCCTTACTACCGCTACGGAAAACCAACCTGGTTTAATCGTTCCTAATTAATAGTCATTATTAATTCATTACAATATTGAATTGTAAGCCATTATTGCCTAATCTGATATTGAATTAATGGAAGATGTGACGATAAGGAAATTAGACAATAATGGCTAAATATATATGGAAAAACTGGCTGAACGAGAAAATGTAAGGCGGTTAGCAGAAAAAAAGCACCATTCAGATAAATCAAAAAAAATTGTCTTAGTTGGTAGCCCCAACGTGGGCAAGAGTGTGATTTTCGGCTATTTGACCGGGCAATATGTCACGGTGTCAAATTATCCCGGTACCACGGTTGATGTTTTCCATGGAAAAGTTCAACATGAGGGGCAATCTGTTGAGATTATTGACACACCGGGGGCCAATAGTTTAATTCCGAACTCTGAGGATGAACGGGTTACCCGTGACATTATTTTATCCGGGGAAGATAAGGCAATTCTTCAGGTAGGGGATGGTAAAAATCTGTTCCGCACGCTCTATCTTACCCTTCAAATCATGGAATCTTCTTATCCTGTGGTGCTCAATCTGAATATGATGGATGAAGTTAAATCCGCCGGTATCGAAATCGATCTCCCTAAACTGGAATCGATCCTTGGCATTCCCATCAATACCTCCATCGCGGTACGAAAGGTAGGAATGGATGGACTGCTGGAAAAAGTACTTTATGCCCCTTCTACAAAATCAATTGTTCAATATCCGGAAGTGATTGAAAATGCTATCCGTGACATTCAAAAGTTGTTACCGGATAATATACAATCCTCCCGTTTTGTGGCGATTATGTTGTTGAGTGGTGATGAAACGCTGAAAACCCTGTTAAGCAGATGGCTTTCCCCTGAGCAAATTGTTAAAATCGGTGAAGTTGTCAATCGCGTGAGTGCTACCCTGGGAGAAGATGCTGAAAATGTGATATCCCGTACCCTCATCGAAAAAGTTCAAGAAATACTTTCCCTGGTATATCGAAAAAAGGATAAGTCATTTAATGGAATTTCAGAATTCCTGGGTCATTATTCGGTTCATCCATTTTGGGGGGTACCCATTTTATTATTGGTTCTCTACGGGATGTATGAAATTGTGGGGGTCTTTGGCGCTGGAACATTAGTGGATTTTATGGAATCAGTGGTTTTTGGTGAGTATATCAATCCAGCGGCTACCTGGTTGGTTAATCAGCTGATACCATTTACTATTGTCAGAGAATTTCTGGTTGGTGAATACGGCATGATCACCATGGCACTTTCCTATGGTTTTGCAATCGTATTACCCATTGTAGCGACGTTCTTCCTCATGTTTAGTCTGCTGGAAGACTCCGGTTATTTACCCCGTCTTGCTGTGATGATGAACAGAGTCTTTCGATTTATGGGATTGAATGGAAAAGCGGTTTTGCCCATGGTTTTGGGGTTGGGGTGTGATACTATGGCAACGTTAACAACCCGCATCCTTCAAACACGTAAAGAACGATTGATAGTAACCCTTTTGTTAGCTCTGGGTGTGCCCTGTTCAGCTCAATTAGGGGTGTTGTTAGCGCTGACCTCGGTGATGCCACTAGCAGGCAGTTTAATCTGGCTCGGTGTTGTTCTGGGAATCCTTTTTCTGGTTGGGTATTTATCCAGTAAGATTATGCCAGGAGAAAGGGGAGATTTTATCATCGAACTTCCCCCATTTCGGCGACCCTCTCTGATGAATATTCTTTATAAAACGATTGCCCGGATAGAATGGTATTTGAAAGAAGTGATTCCGTTGTTTGTTCTGGGTACCACGATTCTGTTTTTGTTTGACAAATTAGACATTCTTTCTGCCATTCGATATGGAGCCAGCCCGATTATTAAAGGCTGGTTGGGATTGCCGGAAAAAGCAACTGATGCCTTTTTGATTGGATTTCTGAGAAGAGATTATGGGGCTGCTGGAATTTTTGCGTTGAGCAAAGAGGGGCTGTTATCTAATAACCAGATCTTAGTGAGCATGGTTGCCATTACTCTTTTTATCCCTTGTATTGCAAATCTTCTTATGATTATTAAGGAACAGGGGGTAAAGGTGGCCATCCGTATGTCTGCTTTTATCCTGCCGTTTGCCTTATTGGTCAGCGGGTTACTGAATTGGGTCTTAATTATTTTAGGGATACAATTATGAAACAATGCGCGTTATGCGGTTATAAATTTAATGAGGGACGGCATTCTCGTTGTACATCATGTCCCTTAAATCATGGGTGTGCAATTACCTGTTGTCCGAATTGTGGTTATGAAATGCCTCCGGAAAGTAAATTGGTCACTTGGCTCAAACGAGTAACCAAAAAAGAGAAGAAGGAAAATGTCAGACACCCATATTGATCATATCTTAAGAACCATTTGGACCGCCCGGGAAGATTCTCATTTTGATATACCTTACATTCGGGAACTTGCCAACGAAGGGGAGCTCTTCGATCAGTTGCTGGCGGAAATTGAAAATAAAGGGATGATTGTTATCCGGGAAAATGAAGTACATTTTACTCCTCAGGGAGAATATCTGGCAGAAAAGATTATTCGCCGGCATCGTCTCTCAGAAAGATTGTTCGCCGATGTTTTTGATGCCGCACCCACCACCTATGAGCAACTGGCCTGCAGTTTTGAACATATTATTTCACCGGAGGTCACGGAAAGCGTATGCACTTTCTTAGGTCATCCCAAAGTTTGCCCTCACAACAGGCCGATTCCCAGTGGTAAATGCTGTCTGGCGTACACCAATGAAATTGAACCGGTTGTTCAGAAATTAACCCAGATTCCGGTAGGGGAAAACGCTCGAATTGTGTATATGTTACCTTCCTATCAAAAGAGATGGAAACAGTTGCATCAGTATGGATTGTATCCCGGAAATGAAATCAAATTGATTCAAAAAAAACCATCTTATGTGGTGCAAATTGGTGAGACAACCCTGGCTCTGGATACTGAAATCTGCCAGGAAATTTATGTTAAACGATTACCCAAACAATAGATTGTTATCGGTGTAATCGAAATTTCTCCCCTAAGTATAGCTTTCGTGCTTCCGGATCGTTAGCCAGAAATTCACTATCCCCTTCCTTCATCACTTTCCCTTCAAACAATAGATAGGCATGGTCTGTGATGGAAAGAGTTTCATGGACATTATGATCGGTAATCAAAATACCAATATTTTTTTCCTTTAACTGTCGCACAATGGCTTGAATATCCTGTACTGCGATAGGGTCCACACCGGCGAAGGGTTCATCCAGCAAAATGAATTTGGGATTATTGACCAGGGCTCTGGCGATTTCTGTCCGACGACGTTCTCCCCCGGAAAGATTGTAACCTTTGTTTTTCGCCAGGTGGGATATTCGCAGTTCCTCCATCAGTGCTCGACAACGTTTAAGTCGTTCCTCTTTGGGAATCTTCAGTGCTTCCATAATTGCCAGTAAATTTTCTTCCACCGTTAACTTCCGAAAAACCGATGCTTCCTGGGGGAGGTAAGCAATTCCCCGTCGGGCTCTTTTGTACATCGCCAGTTGAGTAATCTCTTCTTGATCCAAATATATTTTCCCGTCATCGGGTTTGATGAGTCCGGTAATCATATAAAAAGTTGTGGTTTTCCCGGCACCATTTGGTCCCAGGAGCCCGACGATTTCACCCTGTTTAACCTCCAGACTAACCTGGTCGACAACCTTACGTTTTCCGTAAATTTTAACCAGCTTCTCAGCTCTTAGTAGGTTCTGTCCGTTTTCAGTTTTTGATTGCATCATGCTTCTCATTTTGTCGTGTCTGGTATCCTTCAGGGTAATAAATTCCCTGTGTCCCTCCAATTACGGTAATGTAATCAACTTCCTGGTTTTTAAAAAATACTTTGATGGTATCTGCTGAGGCCTGGTTCACCCCCTGTATTTTACCATCCTGCTTGATGTGATAGTAACTTTTAGCATGATTGATTGCCCATAGCCGATCCAATTTATCATTTACCACGAAGGCATGGATCTCATCACCGGATAATTTGTCAATTTTCCTGTGCAGCGAGTCTGCTACGGAGGTCACCAGTGCATTTCCGCGAATAATAATTTTTTGAATTTTCATCCCATCAAAAAACAGTTCCATCTGGTTACCGGAGAGGGTGTTGTTGCGTTGTTGAGCGCGAGGATGAATTTCCAGATAGGCTTTGCTATCATCCAATAGATAGACAGCCGAATCACAAAAGGCAACCATATCACCCCGGAGTATTTTTACTGAGTCTCTGGCAATCGCAGTGCGGTTGGGATGGAAGATATAATCCATCTTGTGAGAATAAATGTGAATGGTATCACCGCTACTGCTATCAACCTGCCAGAAGTGAGCCTGATAACGAACGGTGGCGAGGTTTTTTTCCGGCAAATATTCTCCCTCCCTGGCGGTAACATATGCGCTTCGTTCCTGGTCAATCAATTTAAGACGGGTATGGGCGTACGCCTGATCATTCTCATAGTAATATTTCAGGTATTCCGAAAAGAGATGTCGTTTAGGACGTCTGACATGCACCTTGTTTTTGGCAATGGCAATTTTTAATCGGTCATAATATGTCACCTGTTGGGCGGTGAGTTCCTCGGAGCCTCTGCGAATGTGAACATTCCCGGTAAGCACCACTCGTTCTGAAGCTGGGTAGAAAACTGCCCTGTCACACCATAATTCGACTGTATCCTGTCGGACATGAACATTCCCTTCCAGAATACGAATGGCTTCTCCCTCGGGTGAGATAGCACCGCGGGTGACGTCAGAATGGATCAATTCTAAACGGGTTTGTGCCATCACCTGATTTCCAAAAATCAGTAGCATCATAAACGTAATCACCAGTGAGATAACGGTGTGAACCAAAATGGAGGGAGAGTCAATATCTGTTCTTGAAGGTAGATTCCGCATAAGTTTTACTCATCGCCGCTTCACTTTTCCACCGGAACAACTCTTCGGGAATACCCACGGGCATTATGGATGGTGTAATTCTTCAAATCCGGATCGGAGATAAAGGAATCCCCCAGGAGAGTATCGGTTTTGGTGGTAATCTTTACCGGAACCTGACTGATAATCTTTTGCTTGTTGTTATCCCAGTGCAATTCTTCAGTTTCCAGAACGATACCGCTGTC
>RFIL01000170.1 GCA_003695285.1 Calditrichota bacterium | reverse complement strand
GGAATTGGAGAGATTTTTTATGAAATAACCACAACATCCTGAGCTTGCAATCCCTGGTTGCCTTCCACTATCGTAAACTCTACTTTTTGTCCTTCGTGTAAAGTTCGGTATCCTTCCCCGCGAATCCCTGTATAATGAACAAAAATCTCATCGCCTTCTTCTCTAAGAATAAAGCCATATCCCTTGGCATTATTAAACCATTTGACAGTACCAATTTCTCTTTCTGCCACGATGCTATGACCTCCTATTTATAATGAAGTGGTGACTTTCTATCAAATGGTAGCAGTTTCTAAACCTGATCCAATTGATTAGGAAGGTAAAAGAACTGAACCATTTTAAAACAATTTAGTAAGCGAATTAAGGTTTGTCAAGAAAACTTGGGGTGTAGAGCCAAATAATCTCCGCTTAACTCCATTATTTCAAAATTTGTTTGCCTATTATGCTTACTTATTGCATTTTAATTTTTAAATAAAGAAATATCTCTGTGTATCGTTCTCTCATCCCAATATTTAAAGTGAGGTATGGATAAACTCTATCAGATATTAACGAACTTTCCAGAAATTGAGGATAATGAGAAATCCGAAAGGGCTTATCCCACAGGTAAGACGCGGTTTCAAAAAATCAAAATCTCGGAACACACGATCCCTGTGTTTATCAATGAATACTGGACTTCGCGGCAGCGTCAGGCATCCCCGTTGCATGAAATTGCCTATCGTGCCTGTTTTAAACCCCAACTCCCCCGTTTTTTTATCCAATTGTTGACGAAGCCGGGTGAGGTGGTCTACGATCCCTTCAGTGGACGGGGTACGACCATCCTTGAAGCTGCTCTTTTAGGAAGGAATGTCATTGCTAATGATGTCAATCCCTTAAGTCAAATTCTGACAAAACCCCGCTTATTCATCCCAACCCTGGAGGAAGTGGCAGAAAGACTTCAAACAATTCCCATGGACAAATCCCTTCGTGCCGAACTGGATCTCTCCATGTTCTACCATCCGTTAACTGAAGCAGAAATTGTTTCGTTAAGACAATATTTAAGGACTCGCAAAGCGCAGGGAAAAGAGGACCACATTGACCGGTGGATTCGAATGATAGCCACCAACCGTCTCACCGGGCATTCACCGGGATTTTTTTCCGTCTACACCTTACCGCCAAACCAGGCTGTGTCACCGGAAAGACAAAAAATTATCAACGCCCGACGTCAACAAATTCCCGAATATCGGGATACCCGGGCACTCATCTTACGGAAGACACGGAGAATGACTAACAGAGTGTCTATGGAGGAACGAAGAAGACTGGCCGAGGTAGGACAAAAGGCCCTTTTTTTAACAGAAGATGCCCGGTTCACTGATGCCATTCAGTCAGCATCTGTACAATTAACCGTCACCTCACCTCCTTTCTTAAATGTGGTTCAATATGCTGATGACAATTGGTTAAGGTGCTGGTTTAATTCCATCGATGTAAAACAGGTTGAGGCCACCATTACAACAACCTCTACTTTAAGCCGGTGGTGTGAGGTAATGGAAGGCGTTTTCAAGGAACTATTTCGTATCACCAAGCAAGGAGGGTGGGTAGCTTTTGAAGTGGGTGAGGTGAAAAAAGGAAAAATCCGGCTGGAAGAATCGGTGATACCCCTGGGGATTTCTGCCGGATTCCAATGTTTTGGGGTGATGATAAACTTACAAAAATTTACCAAAACCGCCAATATCTGGGGAATCACAAACAATCTAAAAGGGACGAATACCAACCGCATAGTTTTATTTTATAAGCCATAACATTCCGGTGGTCGCAATGGAGTGATGATTTTAGCGACATTTGTTGCTACTTTCAACAATAGGGGCGAAAAAACTGTCATAGAAAACTCCCAAATATCAACGATTTGGTCAGAAATGGTATTCGGCATTGTATTTGCAAAATGAGAAGCTGGAAGTAATTAAATGTTCAGGGATGAAGCTTGGCTCCTGAATGAATCGATAGGGACATCGAGAAAATGGGAGTTAAAATGGGTTCTCAAACAAAGGAACAGACAGTACTCGACACACCTCTGGATCGTCATCCACTGGCTCTGCAGGAATTTCTCTCCATTGTTCGTAACCGTTTGAACGTTATCAGCACTTCCCTTTACCTTCTGGAATCCTCTCTGGAAGCCCCTCATCCCCATTCCCGATACATCGAAAAAATGAAACATGAATTGGAAGCGTTGCGCAAATTAATCAATGGTTAAATGGGAGAGGCAAATGACCAGGGAAGATATAAAAATTCTGGTAGTTGATGATGAAGAATGGATTCTTTCCATTTTTCAAAACGCTCTGGAGGAGAGTGGTTATTTAGTCGATTGTGCACTGGATGGCTATATCGCATTGGAGATGTGTGAGGAGACCACTTACCATATTGTCATCACTGATCTGGTGATGCCTTCTCTGGACGGTTTGTCTTTGTTGAAGCGGATTAAAGCGCGTTGGCCAACTACAGAAGTTATTGTCGTTACAGGATATGCAACAATAAAAGCTGCCATCGAAGCACTGAAAGAAGGCGCCAGCGATTTCATTTTAAAACCGGTAAATTTTGACCAAATCCGTTTTACCATTAATAAATGCTACCAGAAAATAAAGGCGTTAACCGAAAATCAAGAACTCCGCACCTTGAATCATCGGTTGAGAGAGTTAAATGAAATGAAGGATAAATTCCTTTCCATCACCAATCATGAGCTGAGAACCCCGGTCACCATTATCAAAGGGTATCTGGAAATATTGGATGCTTCTCTAACGAACAAAGACAGGGAGGTTGAAGAAATTTTATCAATTCTCATGAAGACAACGATGGAAATGTTAGAGACGATAGATCGTCTTCATATTCTCTCACGAATGCAGCATGGTAAGTGGGAATTTCAGTTGGGGATGATTAACCCGGTTGAAGTACTTGAAAAAATTATTGAACGGATGAAACCATTATATAACCATCGGAAGGTAACATTGGAGATGTTGCCGGTGCATCGGGAAGTAAAGGTATTAGGGAACGTCAGTGGGTTACGGTTGATTTTCCATGAGTTACTCCACAATGCCTTAAAATTCACCCCTGATGGGGGTCGGGTTGTCGTGCGGTTATATCATCAAACAGATCAGGTTGTGTTCGAAATTGCAGATACGGGTGTTGGAATTCCCTATGAAAAACAGGAACTGATATTTAAAGATTTTTATGAAGTACAGGATAGTATCAATCATAGTTCTTCGCGGGAGGAATTTATGGGAGGTGGAATGGGTATAGGTTTATCCCTGGTTAAAGAGTTGGTGCTTTCTTTAAATGGGAAAATAGAAGTAGATAGTGAACCTGAGGTCGGCTCCACATTTCGAGTGTATTTTCCAACCGTACAATCAAACATGGAGAACTATCATGAAGTCGATCTGCTCTCATTCTGAACACCATGAAGAAGCGTACTCAGTGGGGATATTCCGTTGCCCATTTTGCAGTATTCGCCAGAATGTGACGTTCCCACAGATGAGCCGAGATGGGATGCTTCAGACATATCAGCAGTTTGCCAATCGCTGGCAGAACATTCTGTATAATAGCTGCTCAAAATGTCATCGTCCGATGGTGTTAGAAAAAATTATTGATAATGAGAAACGAACACTGATAGATGTATATCAGTGGATTAATGATGAAGTCTATCGATTCAAACACCTCGCAGAGGTAGCTACGGCTGAATAAATAATTGAATTGTAATGGTGAACAGAGAAAAGGGCAAATCAGTCAGGGTGTTGTATCTGGAAGATGAGCGTGGATTGGCGCATATCTTCCAGAAAAAATTAGAAAAGGCGGGTTTTGAGGTTGCATTGGCAATCTCTGGTGAAGAGGGGCTACAGAAATTAGAGGCAAATGACTATGATGTGCTGGTGGTGGATTATAATCTACCCGGTATGAATGGGCTGGAGGTCATTCGTCATCTCGCCAGAAAAAATCGCTTGATTCCTACCATTATGTTAACTTCTACCGGGAATGAACAAATTGCAGTAGAAGCGATGAAAGCCGGAGCAGCGGATTATATCGTAAAAGAACCCGGTTATCTGGAGTTGTTACCTATTGTTATTAATCAAATTTTATATGAAAAACATCTGGAAGAGCAGAAACGACAAGCAGAACTGGCCCTCAAGAAGAGTGAGGAAACCAATCGCGCTTTGCTTTCTGCCCTACCGGACACCATGTTATTGTTGAATGCAAACGGGGAAATTCTTACCGTTAAAATCACTGATAATTCTCCCTTCTTCTTGAAGAAAGAAATGGTCGGATACTCCCTGAAAAAAGTTTTTCCTCCCGGCATCTATCAACAGATGTTTCAAGCTTTAACAGACGTACTGACGAATGGTGGTATGGTCCATTTCGAATTTTTTGTCGAGCATGATGAAGTCCGATACTATGAAAGCCGCCTGGTCTTATGTGGAGAGAGGGAAGTGCTGGCCATTATCCGGGATATTACCCCCAGAAGGAAAGTGGAATTAGAAAAAGAAAAACTTATTCAGGAGCTGCAGGAAGCTTTAAAAAATATTAAACAGTTAGAGGGATTAATTCCCATCTGTGCATCATGCAAAAAAATTCGCGATGATCGGGGATACTGGAACCAATTAGAACTTTATCTGGAAGAACACGCCGGGGCAATGTTCAGTCATAGTGTGTGCCCGGAGTGTATGCAAAAGCTATATCCTGAGTGGATTTCTGACAAGAAGAAAGATTCCTCTGACTGAAGAAAAATATCGTCTCATCTTATTATTCATAATCCCTGATTGCTAATATTTGCGGTAGGTCAATAAAGGAAATCATTCTTGCCGTACTTTATTCTTTACAAAAGTATACATGAATGTGTACTTTTGTAAAGAATTATGAATTTGATGGATTTGGATTAACATGGATGTTGTTAGGAGAAATTCATTAAAGTTAGATGATGGGTTGGATGAAGCCGTATCATTTCTTACAATTTCTTCAGCAGTAGGTTTTTTATTAGAACTTAAAATGACCACGAGGATGAATAAGTCAGGATAGTGTGACCGAATTTATAAACAAATTAGATTCTCTCCATTTAATCGTTCCTCGAAGTTGCTCAAAGAGTTTTTTGTCATCCATGAATTTGTGGGAAAAATAAATTGAGGTAAAAATGAGATCCCCATATTTCCTCGAAGAACATCACATGTTTCGTGAAAGTGTCTCCGGGTTTTTAACAAAAGAAATCGTACCCAAACTTGATGAGTGGGAGAAAGAGGAGAAAATTCCTCGTATTGCCTGGAAGAAGCTGGCAGAACAGGACCTGTTAGGGCTTAATTATCCGGAAGAATTCGGAGGAATAAATGCTGATTTTTTCTTTTCTGTAGTTTTTCTGGAAGAATTAGCCAGGTTAACAAATGGTGGTTTCACAGCGTCTGTTGCGGTACATGAATATATGGCCATGAGTTATATTTATCATTATGGCAATGACCATCTCAAAGAAAAATATCTGATCTCTGGAATTCAGGGAGAAAAAATCGGTGCTCTTGCCGTTACAGAACCCGATGCCGGTTCAGATGTTGCTAACATCCGCACACGTGCTGTTAGAGAAGGAGAGCATTATGTTTTGAATGGCTCAAAGACCTTTATAACCAACGGTGTATATGGTGATTTTCTTGTTGTGGCAGCTAAAACAGGTAGCGGCGAAGGTAGTGAGAACATCAGTCTCTTTGTGGTCGACAATCAATCAACCGGGGTTTTTTCCAGAAAATTGAAGAAAATCGGCTGGAACTGTTCGGATACCGCAGAGCTAACCTTTGAAAATGTTCGAATGCCAGTGACTCATTTAATCGGTCATGAAGGGATGGGATTCTATTATCTAATGGAAATGTTTCAGCTGGAACGATTGGTTGCGGCTATCACCGCGATGGCTGGTGCTCAAGGTTGCCTGGACAGTACATTGAATTACATTTCCCAAAGAGAAGCGTTTGGTAAACCCCTCTCCCGATTTCAAACCATACGACATCAGCTGGCGGATTTAGCTACCGAATTAGAAGCGGCCCGTCAACTAACTTATTATGCCGCATGGCTTTATCAGGAAAAGGCCCCCGCCATTCGGGAATGTTCCATGTCAAAACTCTATACCACAGAACTGGCAAAACGGGTGGCGGATACCTGTTTGCAATTTTTTGGTGGATATGGGTATATGGAGGAATATCCAATTTCGCGGATGTACCGGGATGCCCGAGTTGGTACGATTGTGGGTGGAACTTCGGAAATTATGCGGGAAATTATCTCTAAAATAATGATCGATCAGCACCAGTACCAGCATCCTACCTCCCCAGAGGAACAGGAGGTTGAGCCAGAGACTTCTGTAGAAGCAGAACCCCAGAGAGACGCTGATGCTCCTCATCCCCTTGAGGAGGAACCACAACCGCTTGAAATGATCGAAGGAAAAAATGAGCCACCTGCTCAATCACCACCAGATGTAGAGGAAACCTCTCAAAACACTCGCGAGGATCTCGTATCTCAGGAGGATTCTCCGGAAGAAAACGAAAATGAGCAGAAAGAACTGGAAGAAATTTTACGGCAATTAGTGGATAAAGAAGAATTTGCCCCCCCATCGGGTACTTTGTTGAATGAGTTGGAAGAGTCTTCTCAAGCCGAAGAAGAACCCCTTTCCATCTTCGAAGAAGAATCAAACCATGAAACATCAGCAGAAACCACCGGGAATGATGAACCTCTAAACGTGGATAAAATTTTTCAAACTCTACCATCCCGGTTCAGAGCATCCAAAGCCGCTGATTATCAGACGGTCATACATTTTAAAATTACCGGTGAGGAACAAGCCAATTACACTGTCAAAGTGGGAAATGGTACCTGTGAGGTGATTAAGGGCTACGTTGGGGAAGCGAATTGTATTGTTGAGACAAACGATAAAACTTTCATGGAAATAGAATCCGGAAAGTTGAATGCACAGATAGCCTTTATGATGGGTAAAGTGAAAATATCGAATGTCCCGGAGATGTTACAATTTACACAATTATTTGATCCTCTCCCGGACACTTGAAGGGTAAAAGTTTCATCTTCCGGAAAATTTTCTGTGTGGAGAAGCCTTAAAAAGAAAATTCCGCTTCTTTCCTCTCCACGGAAAGAGCGAAGAGAATCATCCCCGTTGGGAGGACCATCAAAAGTGTCCCATCCTGCCGGGCAGTCCCCGAAACCCTCAAAAAGTTTACCTCCGGAGAAGGAAGAGCCATCTAAATCTCAGATAAATATGGCCTCTCCTGATCCTTCCCATCCTCCGCCTTTAAAGGGCCTCCGAATCCTGGACCTTACCCGTCTTTATCCCGGTCCCCTGGCGACCATGATGCTGGCTGAGATGGGGGCTGATGTGATAAAAATAGAGGACAAAATCAAACCGGATTATATGCGCTCCTATCCACCTTTTGTTGGGGAGTTATCAGCCGGGTATGTGGCAGTGAATCGCTCCAAACGGAGTTTGGTGCTGCAACTGAATACTCCTCGGGGGCAGGAGGTGTTTTTTCGCCTGGTGAAAAAAGCTGATATTGTTGTAGAACAGTTTCGACCGGGCACTCTGGATGAACTGGGTTTAGGTTATGAGGAAGCTATTAAGTCTAATCCCGAGATTATTTATGTATCTCTCACCGGGTATGGGCAGAGCGGCCCCTACGCCAATAAAGCCGGTCATGATATCAACTATCTGGGGTATTCGGGATTACTAAGCCTGAATGCTGCCGAAAGCCACGGTCCGGTGATACCTGGATTCCAGATTGCTGATGTCGCGGGTGGAGCCTATATGACCATCATTGCCTGTCTCACTGCTCTCCATGCAAGAAACTTCACAGGTAAAGGTCAAAAAGTGGATGTCTCCATGTTAGATGGTCTTTTACCACTGGCAACATTACAACTCGCTCATTTTCAGGCGACCGGACAACATCTCTCATCCTGGGAGTTGCCACTCTCCGGAGGGCTTCCTGCTTATGGGGTCTTCCGGTGTGCTGATGGGAAGTATCTGGCGCTGGGGGCTCTGGAACCCAAGTTCTGGCGGAGTTTCTGTGAGATGATTAAAAAACCGGAGTGGATTAACAAACTGTATGCCATGGGTGAGGAAGCTCAACGGATGAAGGAGGAGATGAAAAAAATTTTTCTTTCCCGGACCAGGGATGAATGGCTTTCGCTTCAGGGAGAACAGGATATGTGTTTAACGCCTGTATTGGGTATTGATGAATTAGAAAAAGATACCCATATTCATCACAGAAATGTTCTGTTTCGGAAAGTGTTCCCTCACAGTGGCGAGATACTCGGTGTCCGGGTGCCACTCCATTTTTCCCATAACCGTTTGAGAGTTCCTTCAGCCCCTCCGCTTCTTGGCGAACATTCTGTTGAAGTGTTGCGTGAAGCTGGTTTTACCCAGGAAGAAATCCAGTCCCTGGTGAATTCCGGGATTGTTCTGGATGGCCGGCAAACCTGATGGGAACTATCCGGCTATTTTTTATCACGAGATAATCAGAGTTTATCGGTAAGGCGGGCAAGTTCGGGGATACACGAGCATTTTAAATCCTGGCATCCAGTCTTATAAAAAGCTGTAAGTTGCAGATGATTAATGTTCTTCCCATTGCCTGAAGCGTTCCATTAACTCTTCCATAGAATCCCCACCAAATTTCTCCAGAATTGCATCTGCCAGGACCAGGGCGAGCATGGATTCGCCAATAATGCTGGCAGCGGGGACAGCGCAGACATCAGACCTCTCAATATGTGCACGGGTGGCTTTTTTACTTTCTAAATCTACAGACTCCAGAGGGTTCAGGAGGGTTGAGATTGGCTTCATTGCTGCCCGCACAATGATGGGCATTCCGTTGGAAATACCGCCTTCAATCCCGCCGGCATGATTGGTCTTGCGATAATATTTTCTCTCGTCCTGGTCCCAGAATATGGCATCATGCACCTGAGACCCCCGTACAGTGGCGTTGCGGAATCCGTCACCAATTTCTACCCCTTTGATGGCGGGGATGCTCATCATTGCCCTGGCAATGCGGCCGTCCAAACGTCGATCCCAGTGAACATGACTCCCAAGGCCCGTCGGGACATTGAATGCG
>RFIL01000169.1 GCA_003695285.1 Calditrichota bacterium | reverse complement strand
TTCCCCCGTTGAATCAACAATATCTGCATTTCATCGTGATGAATCCGCAACAAAAAAATATCCACTGTCACCATAGGGCGAGGATAATCATACGTCACACCCATTGCATCCTCCTCTAATCTGAGAGATTTCGACAGTGCTTACACCAGGCGAACCAGGAAAAAATTCTTGCGACCTTTTCGAAGCACCAGATAGGTTCCATCGATTGCATCTTCCGGCGTCACCATCTGCCCGATATCGGTCACCCGTTCATTGTTCAGGTAGATACCTCCACCCTGGATGAGTCGGCGCGCCTCTCCTTTTCCATTGGCGATTCCGCAGCGCACCAGCATTTCCACCACAGGCATACCGGAATTTTCCAGCTCATTAAGCGGAATTTCTACCGAGGGAACATCGTGGAAGATATCTTCAATCTGGGAACCGCTGAGCCCTTCCATGGAGCCACCAAACAACACCCGGGACGCCTGGATGGCCTTTTGGAGCTCGCTTTCACCATGCACCATTCGGGTCAACTCTTTTGCCAGGGTGGTCTGGGCTTCCCGTTTTTCCGGATGCTCCCGTAACGAGACTTCCAGGCTGGCAATCTCTTCTGCCGAAAGCCAGGTGAAATATTTGAGGTAACGAATGACATCGGCATCATCCACATTATACCAGAACTGGTAGAAGCGATAGGGGGATGTCAATTGAGAATCGAGCCAGACATTCCCGGCTTCGGTTTTGCCAAATTTCACCCCGGTAGAAGAGGTCACCAGAGGAAACACCAGCCCGTAGGCTTTCCCCTGCAATTTCCGGCGAATCAATTCCACACCGGCGACAATATTCCCCCATTGATCGCTCCCGCCCATCTGCAGAACACAATTCTCTCTCTGATATAATTCATAAAAATCATAAGCCTGCAATAACAGGTAGCTAAACTCGGTAAAGGTGATCCCTTCCTCGGATTCGGTGCGGGTTTTAATGGATTCCTTGGCCATCATGTAGTTCACCGTAAAGTGTTTACCGATATCGCGCAGGAAATCAATCAACGGTACCTTCCCTAACCAGTCGTAATTATTGATGATTTTGGCGGCATTGCTCAGCTTCGGGGAAAAATCCAGGAACCGGCTGAGTTGTTCCTTAATTCCCAGGAGATTTTCCTCCACCTGTTCTTTGGTAAGCAACTGGCGTTCTTTGGTTTTACCGCTGGGGTCTCCTATCAAACCCGTTCCCCCACCCACGATGGCAATGGGGGTGTGCCCCAATTTTTGAGCGCGTGCCAGACCCATAATGGGCAATAAGCTCCCCACATGTAAACTGGCAGCGGTGGGATCAAAACCAATATACAGGGTCACCTTTTCCCTGGCCAGAAGTTCCTCGGTACCTTCTGTGGCGTCATACAGAACACCTCGCCATTTGAATTCCTCATACAGGTTCATAGTGCTCAACTCTCCGTCTATTGTGATGTTAAACGTATCTCATAATTGGTGTTCGCTTCACTGCGAGGGATGCTTTGTGAAGCGTGTTTCGTGTTGCGTGAAACGTAAAACGTGAAACGTGAAGCGTAAACGTGTTCCGTGTTGCGTGTTCCGTTATTTGAAATACTGTTCACTGTTTACTGCCCACTGCCCACTCCCCTTTTCCTTTTTTCCTCTTTCCTCTTTTCTCTTTTCTCTTCGATCTTTGTTTTTCTCACTCACCGTATCCGGTATTTCTTTTCCAGTCGTTTTTGTTCCCGGTGCTGTTCTCGCTCGGCGATATCTTTTCGCTTATCATATTTCCGTTTACCGGTAGCCAGCCCGATCTCCACTTTTGCCACCCCATTTTTAAAATAAACTTTCAGGGGAATCAGGGTAACCCCCTTTTCCTGCACCTGTCGTTGGAGTCGTTTAATTTCATATCGATGAAGCAGCAGTTTACGCCTTCTTTCCGGGTCATGGGTAACGTATCCCTGATTTGCATATTCACTGATGTGCATCCCGATAATCCAGGCTTCATCATTGATGATACGGGCATAGCTGTCTCGCAAGCTGCATTTTCCCGCTCTCAGGGATTTCACCTCGGTACCGGTTAACACCAACCCGGCTTCCAGGGTCTCCGATATGTGGTAATCATGCCGGGCTTTTTTATTGGTGGTTACAATTTTGATATTTTCACTCATTGTCTTCACATTCCTTTTGAATCCGTAAAAATAGACACATCCGTTCGGTTATTCAAGGGAAATAGTAACTTGTTGCAGCCATCCGCGTTGTCCTGTAGGATATGTTATCAGAGACTTTTGTCAAATGCTTCGTTAGCTCATCATTAATGAGACCACAAATGCCGCCAGGGATAGTCCACGAACGCAACGAACAGAAAATTTTTGGTTTGACTCTTTGCGCCCATTGCACCTTCTCTGCGTTCTTTGCGGTTAAAATCAGAAGGAAATGCTTTTTCAAAAAAGTTGGTGGAAACGCGGCGGAGTAGTACATTCTGGACGGCGACCAGACCGTGGCGGTGGTGAGGGATGGAATGGTGGATTACTGGAATATTGTAGCCAATGGCGTGGCGGGCAGGCATGAACCAGGGGGTGCGGGT
>RFIL01000168.1 GCA_003695285.1 Calditrichota bacterium | reverse complement strand
GAACTGGGTATTGCAGGCGATTTCCAAAATCAACAACCAGCTTCGTATGGAATTCCCCGATGCCTACGCCCTGCCGTTTTATCTGATCAGCGCGGAGGGCCGACGGGGGAATCGGTGCTATGGGATTAAACTGGATGGGCGCAAAATTGTGACCCCGGACTCACCGGGTTTGGAACTCGAAAAGTAAAATTTTGGCAAGGTTGTCAAATGAAAAACTAAGCTTGGATTTGTTTATCTTTGGATTCAATTGAATGAAAGAATGAAAAGGGGAGCTTTGAAATGAAAAGAATGACATTTCATTGTGAAACAATAACCCCCATGTTTTTGGCAGGGGCGGACGGGAGAACACCAGAATTGCGCCCCCCAAGCATTAAGGGTATGCTACGGTTCTGGTGGCGAGCAATTCGGGCTACTGAGGTGGAATCATTGCGAGAAGACGAAGCGTATATTTTTGGCTCAAGCAACGAGAAAATAGGAAGAAGTAAGTTCCGCCTATTGTTGAGGGGAGAAATAAAATCTGTCGATACTCAACCACTCCCACATCATTCAGGGGATAAAAAAAGCTTTTCCTTACCTGCAATAGGTGCCGGAAATCTATTCAAAATTATTACAGACGCAGATGAAGACATACAAAATCTAATCATAGTCGCCTCAATTTTAGGGGGAGTTGGAAAACGAGCTCGCCGAGGGTTTGGCTCTTTTAGGATAACTCGCGTAAATGGGATAAACTTACCTCTGGAAGATCTAAAATCTCTCTGTGAACGTATGAATCGTATTGCGGATAAGTATAAAGTGGATTCAGGTAAGATTGTAGCAAAAAACTTTCCACCTTTAAGTTATCCTTACATAAAGAGCATTGAACTTGGTGCACCAGCAAGATCTTATAGAGAATTATTGAGAAAAATTGGTGAGGCATGCCACCAATATGATTGTCATTATACAGGATTTGCAATTGGTAAGAAACGCTTTGCCTCTCCGATATATATATCAATTATCATAGATGAAAGCAATAAATATCTACCTATTATAACGACACTAAACACTGCTTTTGAGCCTGGATTTACACCGGGTAAAAACTTACAGAAAGATTTTATAGGAGCTTTGGTATGAAACCAAACAGTTATCTTTTCCTCTATACTATTGGTCCTGTGCAATCTTTCATTGCTCGAGCTCGCAAGACCAGGGATCTATGGAGTGGAAGCGCCTTACTGTCAGAATTGTCTTTAAAAACCGTTCTTTATGCTCAACAGAAATTTAAAGCTCAGCCGATTTTTCCGCGCATAGATGGTGGTAAAAAATTCATGCCCAACCGCTTTTTGGTGATGATTGAAACGGATAAAATCGAAGAAGTAGGAAAACAACTGGAACAATACACTAGGAAATTGCTCGAGCAAAGAGCAAATGATGTGCTTAAACATGTAAAGAAAATGCCACCCAGTTTTGATGAACAAATCAAGAAATTTTTGCAAATCTATTGGGTTGCAATCCCCTGTGAAAATGGAGAGTATCCGGAAAAGTTCTCTGAGATTGAACGTTTACTGGCAGCAGTAAAAAATGTACGGGCGTTCGAGCCATTGAGGGAGCCACAAGGTCGAAAGTGTAGTCTCTCTGGAGAGCGGATCGCTTTATTCTATAATGAACGAAATAAGCCTTCCGGTATTGTTCCCGAAGCGGTTCCGGTAGGTGGATTTAGATTGACTCCAGGTGAGGCTTTGGATGCTATCGGTTTTCTCAAAAGATGTTATCAACCTGCAAATGCGGACAAATCCTTATCTTTCCCCTCAACTGCCGAGATCGCTCTCAGCGAGTTCCTGGCAAGGTTTCCAAAGCCTCAATTGCTTTCGGACTATAAAAAGCTATTTGAAGGTGAAGGATATAGTTTTGATGCCCAGCTTTTTTTTGAAGAAAATTTGACCGAGCAGTACTTTCGAAAATATGGTATCGAAGTTGATCCGGAAAAGGCAAAAGAGCTTTTGGAAAAAATTAAAAAAGAAGCCCAAAAAGAAAATCTGATTTTTCAAAAATACTACGCTATAGTGATGCTGGACGGTGATAATGTGGGAGCCTGGCTTTCTGGCAGCAAGTTTAACAGTAAAAGTAAGTTTTCTAGAGACAATCTCCTTGAATACCATACCCATGTCAGCAAACAATTAGGCCTTTATGCGCAGGAAGTAGAGAAACTTTTCAGTGCTCATAAGGGAAAAGGCGCGTTGATTTACTGTGGCGGTGATGATGTGCTTGCTTTTGTTAACTTGGCTCATTTAGCCCCTATCCTTAAGAATTTACGCGAAAAACTTCCTGATCTGGATGGGACAGGGCGCTATACGGCCACTGCAGGCGTAGTGATCGCTCATTATAAAATACCACTATCAGAAGTGCTCAAATGGGTACGCAAAATAGAAAAGGAAGCGAAGGATCGTGACCAGAATAAGGACAAATTGGCCATTGCAGTATTGAAACATTCCGGCGAAATCGAAAAATGCGTGATACCCTGGTATCTGTTAGATAATACTCCAGTTCTGGATATTTTACAAAAACTACACAATGCCTGGAGAGGGGAGTTGCTGTCGACCAATTTTGTACGTCAATTGTTTAATAGCTTTCACCGGTTACTGGATACTGAAGGCGATTTTATGCATAAAAACCTTCTTTCTGTGGAAATGGAACGTCTTGTCAAACGATCGGTACTCAATAAAGGAAAAACCGGTGAAGGAAAAGAATATATTGATGCTCTCGTCAAACAATTGAACCAATTTTTAGTCGAGAATCCAAAGTTGAAAGATTTTATGTCTTTTCTGGGCATTGCGGATTTTATGGAAAGGAAGGTGAAATAATGGTAATAAAAATTAATGCATTGGATACCCTTTTTTTCCGGGATGGTAAGCCCTTTGCGCGGGGAGAGGAAACCTGGGCGGATGGCCTTTTTCCTCCCTACCCTTCAGTTCTCTACGGAGCATTGCGTTCGGCATATTTTTCGGAGCATCCGAACGAACTCAGGTTGGCGAATCGAGATGGGGATCCCACTCGTGCCTTTCGAATAACAAACTTCTACCTGACCGTTGATGATCATGCCTTTTTTCCGCTGCCACTAGATTTAGTCAAAAAGAAAGGAGCAAAAAGGGATGAAATGCTTATACCTTTAAGTCGGAAAGAGATTGAAGGAGCTGTTTCATCCTGTCGAACCCCGGAATTATTGTATTATGAAGGAGATGACCCCGTAGAAGTGGTCGAGGATGGATTGTTGGCAGATTATGAGCTGATAAACTACCTTGCAGGTAAAACCAATGACCTCGTGTACCAGCGAATCAGTGACTACTTGACTCTGGAACCCAAAGTTGGCATTGGTCGCGATATCACTACACGTACAGCAGAAGAAGGACTACTTTATCGGGTTGGTATGCAGCGTTTATCTCCACGTAGGGAAATTTGCAAAACCCCTCAAACCCTTTCGCTGATAGTAGCATTTGAAGGTCCGGAAATTGCCGAATCTGGTTTTTTGCGTTTGGGTGGAGAAGGCAAGGGTGCTGTTTATGAACAAACCAATGAAATCTCCTTATCCGCAGACAAGTTCGCCCTCAAAAATAATCGCTTCAAAATAGTTCTTATTACGCCGGCAATTTTCGAAAAAGGTTGGTTGCCTTCTTGGTTGGATGAAGATACCCTGTCGGGTAAAAAGGACAATATTTCTCTAAAATTAATTGCAGGTGCAGTGGGTAGGTTTCGGTCCATTGGTGGCTTTGACATGGTGAATAAATGTCCCAAGCCCATGTATCGAGCTGTTCCGGCAGGAAGTGTTTATTATTTTGAAGTGCAGGATACCACCAGCACCGTTGAAGAAACCGAGGCAGCATTGATAGAAACTTTTCACGGAAAACCTATTTCTGACTACGAAGAGATGTCTGCGCAGGGTTTTGGTATCGCTATTTTAGGGAGGTTACCATGAAAGTGATCACTCTTGTCGGTGCCTCGCTTTTTGAAAACTACCTGGAAAATAATAACGGTCAGGCAAAAGGGCTTTACAAGCGATTTAGAGAATTACAAAATCAGCGGTCAGAAGTACCGTTTCCTGAGGAATGGCAAGAATGGCAATCCCCAATTGATGTTCTTGACAATGTTAAATTACCCAATAAGCTATTGAAATCATTTATCTTGATCCCGTTGGATCAGGGTCTTCCTCGATTTTTGACCTGTGCTTTCAAACGACTTTTGGTGGATTTAGCGCGATGAACCAAATGTTTGATAACCAA
Organism: Calditrichota bacterium; assembly: GCA_003695285.1. Taxonomy (GTDB): domain Bacteria; phylum Calditrichota; class Calditrichia; order RBG-13-44-9; family J075; genus J075. The sequence goes on along the minus strand of RFIL01000168.1, from coordinate 91 downwards.
TTGAATCGAATCTTCAATCGAGAATTGTTTCAAGGGCATTACGGCGATCAAGAGTTCTCGAATATTGGCCATCGACAGAGCAGGCAGACGG
>RFIL01000022.1 GCA_003695285.1 Calditrichota bacterium | reverse complement strand
TTGGTGTGGGTACAGGAGAGCACAAATGGACTCCCTTCTTTAAACGTCTATGGGGGCTGATTCAGGTATTCAAACCCCGTACAGAAATTGTGGATGAAAATAAGGATGCGGCGGATGGGTACCATGGTAAAGTTGTCCCTTTTGAGCAGGCGAAACAGCTGGTATCGATTAAAAAACCGATTGAGATTCGTAATCTTGAAAAGATATTGCCTTATGAAAGAGCCAAAGATATTGTAATGAAAAATCCGGATCATATTGCGGTGCTGGAATGTCCCTGCCGGGCTGCAAGAAAAAATCCGTGCAAACCTCTGGATGTGTGTATCATAGTTGGTGAACCATTCGTGAGTTTTATATTAGAACATCATCCGGAAAAAGCCAGAAAAATAACCTCAGATGAAGCGATTCGGATCATCAGGGAAGAAGATGAAAGGGGCCATGTGCATCATGCCTTTTTCAAGGATGCCATGTTGCAGCGGTTTTATGCAATCTGCAACTGTTGCTCCTGCTGTTGTGGCGCCATGCAGGCTATGAGAAACGGTATCCCGATGCTTGCACCGAGTGGTTATATTCTCAAAATTGATCAGGAACAATGCAAAGGATGCGGAGAGTGTATAGAATATTGCCAGTTCGAAGCCTTGTCTATGGTTGACGGGAAAGCGCAGGTTGATGAAGAAGCCTGTATGGGGTGCGGGGTTTGTGTGGAAAAATGCAAGCGGCATGCTCATGAGCTGATTTTGGATTCCCGCAGAGGGGAGCCGCTCGAAATTGAAAAATTAATGGAACAGGTAGTATCGTGAAAATGAATGTATACAAAAAGCCTCCCGTTCCGGGAGGCCTTTTGTATATCGCACCATATTTTTCAAAATGGATATTCTATCTACGTTTGTAGTTAACCGTTTGAAGTAACAGTCCAATTTCCTGCATTATCCCAGGTAATGGTTATCGTCAGAGTCCAATTGTTATTAACGTATTCATAACCTTTTATTTCTCCGGAACCGTCCTGATTTAATACCAATTCCATCTTACTATAGAAAGCACCAGTTTCATCATAAGAAATCAAAGTTGCGTAATATACATTGGAAGCATCGATATGCCAGTCAAATGTGAGGAAAAGTTGTGTTGAATTTTCCATATAATATTTTAAAGAACCGGATTTCCCATCCAGGTTCGTTGACCCTTCAAATGCTTTCCAGTTATTGTAAGTGAACGATTCACCTGTTTCTGGATCGGTATAGGTACCGTTGAAAGTCATAGACCAGACCCATGCCGTATCTGTTTTTTCAGCAGTAAACGTAATTGTTATGCCGTTATAGTTATACGACCACGTCCATTTTCCATTTTCAAATCTTGCATCGGTTTGATATAGTTGTTGCCAGTACAGATTAGCAATCTGGGAAAACACGTTAAATTGAATAATCCATATCTGGGCTTCGAGAGGGGCGCCTTCCGTTGAAGGAAATTCTATTTCCGGTAATATTTGTGAAACGTCCGGTGGTTGTTCTTTGGGTTCTGTGGAACTGCTTTTGGAGCATTGAATCCAAAGCATCGAAATAATAATTAAAATAATTGTGATATAACGTTTCATAGAATCCCCCTTTAATTGATGTAGATTATTAAATTAGATAATTTGAAATCTTTGTAGTAATTTAATTCGTAAAATGTTCAACAATGTGATAAAAATCAAATTATAAACAGATGAAAGCAGTACTGATTGCCACGCTTGCTCTTACCCTCGTTTCTTTTTTAATCAATAGGGATAAAACCATAAAGGGGATTAAAAAAGGTTTAATGCAATTTCTGAAAATATTACCAACACTTTTATCGGTGATTATCCTTATTAGTGTGGTTTTATTTTTCGTTTCCAACGAATTTATCGTGGATCATCTTGGAGAAAAAGCCGGATGGAGCGCTTATTTGTCAGCTGCACTAATCGGTTCAATATCAATGCTTCCCGGCTTTATTGCCTACCCGCTATCGGGAATATTAGTTAAATCGGGAGTTGGGTTGTCGGTAATAGCCGTGTTTATAACAACTTTAAAAATGGTTGGTATATTAACCATACCGATTGAGAAAAAATATTTTGGTTTGAAGGTAGCGATTATCAGGAATAGCCTGAGCTTCCTTGGGGCCATAACGGTAGGTGCTGCTATGGCTTTCATTTACTATTTAAGTTAAACGTTATGAGAACGATTTTAAAGAAATATACATTTGATTTTTCCATCATTGCTGCCTTTATCGTCTTTATAGCTGCTTCTTTTTATTTTCATTTTAATCCCGGCATCCAACTTTTTAAAGATAATTTCTGGGCATTTTTAAAGGAAATGATCCTGGCGCTTCCGGTCATGTTCATTTTGATTGGTTTGTTTGATGTTTGGATTCCCAGGGAAAAGGTTGAAAAACACATTGGTGAAGATTCGGGTATTAAAGGGATTTTGCTGGTAATGCTTTTAGCATTTTTACAGGCAGGTCCGCTGTATGCTGCTTTCCCGGTAGCTTATCTCCTAAAGGAAAAAGGATGTTCATCTGTAAATATATTCATC
>RFIL01000167.1 GCA_003695285.1 Calditrichota bacterium | reverse complement strand
CACCTGTTTCCGGCGATCCAGAATTTGAACCTGAGGTAGTTCTGCCCGGGCATCAATAATTCGGGCTTCAATCTCAATCACCTCGGGTTCACCCTGTTGGTTTTGCTGTTGCTGCTGGGCAAACAGCCCGGTCGAAATGAATATAATGGGAAGAAACCAAATCCAGTATTTCATTATCATCCACCTCTTTTACTCTATGATTCGTTGACGGTTTAAAACCATCACCCTTTTCAGTTTTTCCGGATCAATATTCTGAGTGCCGATTTGTTTCCGAATATTTTCCAGGACATTGGTTACATCTTCGGGCAACAACTCCAATGAAATGTGGAGTCGTAATCCATAATGCGGCGCCCCATTAAAATCTGTTACTGATACTGAGATGGTATTTTCTCCCTCTCTGATGGATTCTTCTATGGTGCTCCAGGGAATCATTTCAGCATGGGTAGATCCGGCTGAATCAATACCAATGATGTAAACATCGTTGATATAAAGCCGATAGGCATCCTCGCCACTGATAGCAATCCAACCATCAATCGGTTTACGTTTAAAGGAAACCTTCTTACGAAAATAAGCTGACAGTGTATCGGGCTCCGGAAATTTTTCTTCCATTGCCATTTGAGAAGTATCCACTACACCACCTACCGGCGATAAATCTGAAGTAGTATCAGTTACAATCGAATCAGACAACGCCCGGTCTTCAATATCAAGCGGATTAGCCACCCCTGTTTCTTTGCTGGTGTCTGGAATATAAGTTGCCCAGATAGCCGGAGGAGAAATTTGCAATGAGTCGAATCGGAACAGACTCATACCTTCCGGAAGTTGAACTGTAATGGCTGTTCCCCATTGTGAATCATCAAATTGTGCAAGATTCCAACCAGCAGAATACACCGTGGTAGCCTTCCAGGTAGAATCGCTCTCGATAACAATTTTTTCTCGGGGCAAATCCGCCAGATATGTTGCCGGGTCAATTTCCACCAACTTAGAGAGAATCAATTGGGTCCAGATATTCTTCAATTCAAATTCTTTACTGATGTTGTAGGCTTTTTCGAAAACATTTTGAGAATAGGAAGACAGTTCAAAACTTTGATCATCAAAGAAAGTGCTCCCCAATTGAAAATTTTCATTATTAGTACTGTCGAATAATACAATCATCTCTTCTGCTTTCTGAGCGGCTTGTTGCGACAAATTGGAGAGAAGTTCCCCTGCTTCGTACCCAAAATTGAACAATTTTTCTTCCGTTGTCAAGCGTGCATCATTTTCGATTTGTTTTTCTCTGGCAATCTGTAAAGTGTTTTTGTATTGATCAAGGGCGATATTAGCAAATTGTTTCATAAAGTATATGATTTGCATCACGTAACTGTCTTGATAATCGTAATAATCCATCCCATCAGGCGTTTTGGTTCCTTCTCCTTTGCTGATCAATTCTTCTAAGACCGGTATTGAATTTTGATAATATCGGGTAGCATCATAGAACAGTTTGGCATATTCTTCAGCCAGGATATTTCTGGCTAACAGGACCCGACGTTTGGATTCTTCCACATAGACATTTTCCAATCCAAGTTCTGCCGAAATCTGTATATTTTTCAGGTGTGCTTCAACGGTTGTCACAACCTGGGGAGCTATCAGACGCCGCAACACCTGATCCTGAAAGACCAATGCCCTTAAACCGGTATTGGGATTTTTAACCCGGAGATATTCCGTGATAAAACCGGAAGCTTTCTCAGCAATATTATATTGAATCAACGAAATCTTTTCCTTGGCCTTGTTCAACCATTTTAAAGCCACCCGTGAACTGCTGTCTTCTTCCACCTCTTTTTTCACCAACACTGTAGTGTCCTGTGGAGCTGGCTCAATTTTTTTGCGGGTGGTATCGAGGGAAATTTCCAATTTTTCAGCCAGTACCGGTAAATTTTCTAGCACGTTGCGATATTCTTCCATCGCGCGGTCATAGGCAGGAACCGATGCACGAAACACCCGGTCCTTCTCCACCAGAACCTGTTCCCGGGTCAGATTTTCCGGTAATTCCTGATTAGCAATGGCATCGGCAAATCTTTCATAGGCTTCCGCAATCTTATACATGGCTTCAAAACTACGAATCGATCCGGAACGAATGACCCGGGTGAATGCTTCCTGAACTTCTTTAAGCTTTTTCCGTTTCTCTTCCAGACGTGCCCGCAACACGTTCTGAGGATAGGTCAGTTTTATGTTATTGTATTCGGTATACAAAATTTGACCCAGCTTATAGTTAGCTTCAGCAGCATAATACAGATTGGGGTCTTTCCCGGCTCTGGCGAAAGCGTTGCTCTTCTCAATGGCCTTTCGGAACTCGGCTTTTGCCTCTTCCAACTGACCCCGTTCATAGAAATAAACACCCCGGTTGTAATATGCCTCTACTGCCAGAGGATCATCGGGATAGAGTCGGGCAAATTCTTCATAGATCTGATTGGCGCTGGCCATATCGTCCAGCTTCAGATAATATTTGGCATTTTCGAAAAGCAGGTCTTTGGATTCCGGATTATTGGGATATGTTTTAATATAAAGATTGTTGGCATTGATTGCTTCCTGCCAGGCTTCTGCTTTGGCATAAAACAAACTGGCGTTATATAATGCATTCTCTGCCTCCGGAGTACCCGGGAAAGTTCGGAAGATCCTTTCATTGGTTTTAGCCACATTGATATAGTCTTCCAGCTCCTTATAATCCGTGGCAATATTATTGAGAGCCGGCAGGATATGTTTCGATTCCGGATATTCATTAACCAGAATTTCATAGGTCTCGATAGCCTTTAACCATTCTCCGGCTTCTTCAAAATTTCGGGCACTTCGGAACAGTGCAAGATCCACAAAGTTTACATATTCCGCTGCTTGCTCATACACACGACGATATTCTTTAGCCGCCGCCAGGTAGGCACCTTCCTGCTCCAGTTTTTCTCCATTTTTATAGATTGATTCTCCAATTCGTTTTTTGGCGATCTCCACCTGTTCCGGGGGGATCTCTACGGACTCCAATATTTTGCGAGCCACGATTTCTGCATCTTCATATTGCCCCAGGAAAAAATAACTGTTCATCAAGGAAACAAGACCAATGGTCTTCTGCTGAGCTTTGGGGAATTTCGTCACCATGGTCTTGTAATATCGCTTGGCGAGGTCATATTGACGATGGTTGTAGTAGAGGGCTCCTGCGGCTGCTAACACGGTTGGCGTTTCAGGATGATCCGGGAACAATTTAATGAAGTTATCATAGGCTTCAGCTAACATTTTTTCTTCTGGTAATAACTCCTGCACCTGAAGTTTGGGAGTTACATTATCCACACCACTGGTGGGAGTTTCCACAGCTTTGGCAATCTTTACCAGAGTATCGGCTACATTTATCGCATTAATAGCTGCGTCATACTGATGAGCCGTTTCCAGATAATCATTGCTGACCCGGATATATTCGGTAAAGGATTCTTCAAATCGTGACAACTTGGTGTCCAGAACGTATGCCAGAGCCCAGTTGATTTCATAAGCGTTCTCATCAGTAGGATAATGTTGGAGATATTCCCGGCATAAATCCACAAACTGAGTATAATATTCCTGAGTAGGCTCATTATTCTTTTCAGCCTCGTTAGCGATGCTGTACAAATAGGTAATATTCGTTCGAAAAGCCTCTTCCGTTATCCGATAGGCTTCATCCAACACCGCTATTTTATTGGGAAATTCCTGCTGTTCCAGTTGCTGATACCAGGCGGACTGGGGATTGTAATTATCAAAAAGTTCTCGACGCTCTTCAAAGGCTTTATCATAATCCTCAAGGGCTATGTAAGCATCTGCTACTTTCTTTTGGATTCTGGGAGCATAGACATATTCCGGATACATCTCCAGTAAATCATTATAGGCTTGAATGGCATCATTCCAGCGCACAATTTTAGCATACCGGTCTCCCAGATGTTCCATAATCTGAATACCGTAATCCGGCTTGCCCAATTTTTCCAGAAAATTACGGGCATTATCCACTCCATTATGGGTGTAATTGGGGTCCACAAATGATGCCGCGATAAACTGTAATGCCTCCGGCTGCACATCGGTGCGGATAATCTCCCCGGTCGGGTCAAAGTCTTTCAATTGTTCAATATCTCGAACCACCGCCAGGAAATACATAATAGCATCGGTATAATAACGAGGGTCTTCTCCTGCCAAGCGATAATAACTCCACCCCAGTTTATAAAGCGCTTCATCATATCGGGGGGAATCTTTGTATTGAAGCACATTTTTATAAAGCTGAATTGCTTTATTTAATTTAACAATGGTTTGCGGCATGCTATCTCCCGGCTCGGGATAAAAATAGCTCTCCGCCAGTTTCATGTAGGCTTCCGGTGCATAATTACTTTCAGGAAATTCATCAATGATACGTTGATAGATCTGCCGGGCGGCAGAAATCTCATCCATCTTCTCCAGCAAAAAGGCCTTACTGTAATAAGCATCATCAATCAAGTCGGATTCCGGAAAATTTTTAATGATCAAATCATAGATGGCAATCGCTTTCTCATAATTCCTGCGCGGAAGTGGGGGTTCTATTGGTTTGGTCTTTAATAATCCTGCCTCATATTCTTCGAGACGTTTTTCATATTCTGCATAAAGAGTGTCGTACCGTTCAAACTCTTTGACATATTCATTATCGGCATCTTCAATGTAATACTCGGCAACCCGAATCAGAATCTTGTCTTGATTGGCATTCTCCTCACGGGTTTTATCTAAGAATTCCTGGGTAACCTCTACCCCTCGTTGAGTAATCTTTTCCTGGGATTTCAATAATCGTTCCCTTTGACGGGCAAGAATCTTACGCAGTTCCACCAGGTCCTGTACAGAGAAGGCAGCCAGACTTGAGTCGTTCAGCAACGCCTCCTGTGCATATATGCCATCCATTCCGGATCCAATAAGGAACAAAACTATACTAACTATGCCAAATAAAAACCGTTTTTTCGTTCCCCACAAGGTTTTCATGAGTGTCTTCCGAATTTAATCGTTTGTAACCTCTAGTTTACTAATTTTGGGAAAGGGAGATTGTTATACCCGCAATGACTTATTATCGACATTTTTTAATATTCATAACCATTTATTTAAAGAAATTGGAGAATTTTATTGTTGCTCTTCCTCCGATTCCCTGGTATCAAAGTATGATTCTCGAAATGCTCTTTCTCTCTCGGCTCTTAATCGAGCTCTTTCTTCCATTCGGGCTTTCATGGTCATAAAGCGAATTTCAGCTTCAATCTTTTTGATCTTATCCTCAATTACCTGTTTACGACGATCCAGCTGTTCGTTCACTTTCGCCAGTATCTCAGCGGTCTTAGAAAGCCGGAAATTGGTCTTTTGTTTTTGTTCAAAGTAAACATTGATGATCCCAAATGCCCCCAGATCGCCCCACTTATTAAAATCCGGATAAGGATTATCATTAACTTCCATTTGATAGGCCAGTGAAAGGAGTTCATCATATCTTCTTCGCAAGCGATCCAGCTTACGTTCCTCAATATCCAAACGGGTAAGTAACAGATAATTCTGCTCTTCCCGGGCTTTTTGTTTGGCTTCTGCCAGCTGTATCTCCAGCATTAAAATACGGTCTACCTCTTCCTTCATGGCTTTGCGCATTTCCCGAACCTTTTCCGCCTTATGTTCTTCATCCACCACATATTTGCTAATCGGGTAAGCATCGAATAGATTGACATAGTTGGATTCTTCAATCAACTCCGGCGGAAATGTCTCTAACACTGCTCCCAGACGGAATTGAAGGCTATCAATTTTCTCAACCGCTTTTTTATCCTTATTCTGTTCTGCAAGCAAGCGAAGTCGATTCAATTCTTTCAATTGACTGGTAATATTATGAATTTCCTGATAAACAGCTAATCCCACTCCACTCCCCTCGGAGAGATCCAGTCGTTCAATTTGAGCACCCAACTTTTCCACCAGCCGATTCGCTCGTGCAAACGCTGTGGTGTTGTTCTCCGTGATTGCTTTGTTTCTCACGCTCACGGCCTCACGATACAACTTCTCCAGACGATCCCTCTCCCGGGCATATTGAGCGATGGTCGGCCGTTTTGCTTTGGTCTCATACACCTCCCGATACAACGACAGGGCATCACTGCTCTCACCTATCAATTGATTAACATAAGCCAGCAGACTGGTAGCCTCCATACGATAAGGAGATGCGTAATATTCGTTTACTAATCTTTCCGCATACCAAACTGCCTGAGAAAAATCACGAATTTCTGAAAGCGGTTTGTTTCGCTCAACTTCGAAATAGGACCAGGCTAAGGCATTCAAAACTTTATCATATCGGGAGTAATCCTCAGGAATCCGTTGCAGATAGGCTATGGCATTCTGATAATCCTTTTTCTCGTACGCGAGAATCCCCAACTTATACAAGGACCTCATGTGAATATCCACCGGAGTGGATTCGTTATTCACCAGGGAGGTATAGACTTCTGCTGCTTCATCAAATAATTGATTTCGGGAATAAGCATTTCCAATAAAATATTGGGCCAGATAGTAATGAGGATAGTTAGATGGAATGTTTTGTAATAACTCCACTGTTTGATTAAAATTTCCAAGATGATAGTGTGCTAAGGCGGTTATGAACAGGGCATCCAAATATTCCGGTTCCGACGTGGTGGCAATGTTTTGATAAAGATCGGCATATTCCACCGCTTTCTCATAATCCTGCAAATCGTAATTAATATGGATTAAACGACGATAAGCTTCCGGGAGATAAGGTGTTGCCGGAAAGGTATTAATCAACGCTTCATAATATTCCCGGGCATGTACAAAATGATTCAGCGCATAGCTACATTCAGCACGATAGAAGTAAAGATCATCGGTATTTTTGATACCCCAGCGGGGATAGGTTTCTATCAGGTCAATCAACAGCTTTTGGGCTACTTCAAAGTCACCCAGATTAAAATAGGTATAAGCCAGCCGGAGTTCATCATTAAACATCCTTAAAATTTCTTCCATACCGGAGGCTTTTAATAAATTTTTTCGTGCCAGTTGTACATCTGCAAGGCGACGCTCATATTTAACCAGATCAGTTTTTTTCCACTCCACAAAGAGGTGGTAAATATTCGCTTGTTGTCCTTCCGGGACGGCACCAACCGGGGTTACTTCCCCAAACGCATTGAGCAATTTACTCTTATATTGCTGTACCTGCTGGGCGAGGTCACTCCCTCCCTCCGTCTGATCCAATCTGACCATTTCTTCAGAAACCAGCAGCATCTGAAGCGCATCTTCAAAAATTTTCTTCTTTCGAAAATCCACCACTCCTTCTTCAATGGTATAGGCAATACGGGCTTCCAGGTCATTGGCGAAGACATCCAGTTCTTTAATCCCAGAGGCTTTTAAGCGGGATTTGACCTGCTGGATCTCCTTCAGCATATCATGAAGTTCCCGAAAATACTTTTGTCGGGCTTCTTTAGGATTTTGTAACCGCCGCGAGACCTCTCGATTAATCAGATGCATCAAATCAATGAGGTAGCGTTCCTCAGGAATGCGCTCTTCTCCATATTGCAGATATAATTCGTAGACTCGATCGACCAGCACTTTGTGCAGTTCCATCGCATCGACGGTGGAAATAAATTCTCTAAGATTGGTAGTATCGGGAGGGGGTGTATCTGCAAAAATAGTGGATATAAAGGCGGAGAAAAGAGCCGTACAAAGTAAAAAACGTCTCATAATAACGTCCACTATTTTAGTGAGTAAAAGATTGACAAGTTAAACAATTAACGTTTATACAGAGACGGTTACTTTCTCGGCTACTTTCAATCGATTGAGCGCCCTGGCTAGGGCCGCCTGAGCTCGGGCAATATCAATCGAAGCATCCGGGTTTTGAAGTCGTTGTTCGGCGCGCTCTTTTGCTTTCATTGCTCTCTCAACATCAATTTCTTCAGCCGCTTCTGCAGCCTCCAACAAAAGCAGCACCTTGTTGTCAACAACTTCCAGAAAGCCGCCGCTCTCTGCATACAAATAAGTGCGTTCCGCAGTCTGAACTTTTACTTCACCTACGCTCAGCTCACTGATAAACGCCGTATGATTGGGGAGTATCTGAAAGTACCCCAAAACGCCCGGCGCCGAACAACTCAGCGCCTCCTCAATTACACGTCGCTTGGTACGTGTAACAATTTCGACTGTCATATGTTCTTGTGCCATAATAATAAAGCTATAATCGAGTTTAAATGGTTAGACTTTAATGAATTTTATACATTATTTAGAAAAATCTTATATCCATCTGTGGGGGATATATAGTAAACTAAAATCCCCATACCAATGACCAATTTCACATTTCCTTTATTTCTTCTTTTGCGCTCAAGCCATGATTGAAGTTGACTTATCTGGCAAAAATAAAGAACTGTCGATGACAAATGACAACTTACGACAGTTCTTCAGAAAGGTCAAATCTTTTTCGGGTGAGATATGAATAATCAAACTCATTTCTCACCCGATTGCTAGTTAGACTTCTTGCATCTTCTTGGCATTCTCGATGGCTTCCTCGATGGTTCCCACCATGTAAAATGCCTGTTCGGGAAGGTCATCATATTCCCCTTCAATGATGCCCTTGAATCCGCGAATGGTTTCCTTTAATGGCACATACTTACCGGGAGTTCCGGTAAAGGCTTCTGCCACAAAGAACGGTTGAGATAAAAATCGCTGAATCTTACGGGCTCTCTGAACGATGATTTTATCCTCATCGGAAAGTTCATCCATCCCCAGAATGGCGATAATATCCTGCAAGTCTTTGTATTTCTGGAGAATCTGCTGCACCGTTTTCGCCACATAGTAATGTTCATCCCCTACAATTTTGGGATCCAGAATTCGGGAAGTTGAATCCAGAGGATCTACAGCCGGATAAATACCCATCTCCGCAATTTGCCGTGATAACACCGTAGTCGCATCAAGGTGGGAGAAGGCCGTGGCCGGTGCCGGGTCTGTCAGGTCGTCGGCGGGAACGTAGATGGCCTGCACCGAGGTAATAGACCCCTTCTGGGTGGAGGTAATCCGTTCCTGAAGTTCACCCATCTCTGTAGATAATGTCGGCTGATAACCCACAGCAGAAGGCATACGACCTAACAACGCGGACACTTCCGAGCCAGCCTGAGTAAAACGGAAAATGTTATCGATAAACAGCAGTACGTCTTTGCCTTCCTCATCACGGAAATATTCGGCGATGGTAAGACCGGTCAGACCCACCCGCTGACGAGCACCGGGAGGTTCGTTCATCTGTCCGAAGACCATGGCAGTCTTATCCAGCACTCCACTTTCCTTCATCTCATTCCATAAGTCATTCCCTTCACGGGTTCGTTCACCCACTCCCGCAAACACCGAATAACCACCGTGCTCGGTAGCAATGTTGTGGATCAGCTCCATAATCAAAACGGTTTTACCCACACCTGCACCACCGAATAAGCCTGTTTTCCCCCCTTTGGAGTAGGGCTCCAGCAGGTCAATCACCTTGATACCCGTTTCCAGCACTTCGGTTTCGGTACTTAACTGGGAAAAGGCTGGTGCCGGTCTGTGGATGGGGAGTTTTTTCGGAGCTTTGATGGGACCCAACTCATCGATGGGTTCACCCACGACATTGAGCAACCGCCCCAACACTTGAGGTCCGGCAGGAACGGCAATGGGTTCCCCGGTATCAACGGCTTCGGTCCCCCGAACCAGACCATCTGTACTATCCATGGCTACACAGCGAACAATATTCTCACCCAGATGCTGCTGCACCTCCAGCACCAGATCGGGAGAACCATCCCGTTCAATCTTCACCGCTGAATAAATAGCGGGCAACTGACCTTCAGGAAACTGAACATCTACTACCGGCCCAATTATCTGTTTTACAATACCTTTTGTCATGTTACCTCATTCCTTCTGTTTATTTTCAATCTCGAACATCTCAACTGGATCATCATCAAGATGATGCCTGGCGCAGGGCTTCCGCCCCACCCATAATATCCAGAATTTCCTTGGTAATGGATGCCTGTCGTGCTTTGTTATATTCCAGAGTCAAATTGCTGATCAGCTCGCTGGCATTATCCGTGGCATTTTCCATAGCGGTCATTCGCGCCGCCTGTTCCGCCGCAAAAGACTCCAGCAATGCTCGCCAGATTTGCATCTTCAAATGGCGGGGCACCAGCACATCCAGCAATTCTTCCCGGGAAGGCTCATATAGATAATCAATTCCACCTTGTTCTTTAACCGTATCATCCACCGGAATGGGCAGAAAGTCCTCCACAACCAGATTTTGCTGAAGCACTGTTTTGAATTCATTGAAGATGACACGAACCGCATCCGTTTTATTGGAAATAACTTCTTCCATCAGCCGTTCGGCAATTTCTTCAGCCACTTCATAGGTCAAATTATTGAAGACATTGGTATAATGATATTTCAGGTTATAATTGCGTTTTCGGAAATGATCATACCCCTTCTTTCCGATACAAACCAGGCTGATTTCTTTATCTTTTTCCAGGTGAAATTCCTGTTCCGCTCTTTTGATCAGGTTATGGTTAAACGCACCACATAATCCCCGATCTGCCGTAATCACTACCAGCGTCATTCTTAACACCGGCCGCTGGATCAGTAATGGATTACTGGGAGAATCCACACCGGCCAGTAACCGTTGCATCAGCGATTTAATCTGATGGGCATAGGGACGAGCCGCCAGCATCTGGTCTTGAGCACGCCGCATTTTAGCGGCTGCCACCATTTTCATGGCACGGGTAATCTGCTGGGTGCTCTTGATACTTTTTATCCGTTGTTTAATTGCTCTGAGCGTCGCCATACTTGCCTCATTAATCTGCTTTAAACGTTTTCAAAAATTCCTTCACAGCCTTATCCATTCGCTCTCGCAATTCATCCGACAGGACTTCTTTCTCTTTAATCTCAGAGAGGATATCCGGATATTTGGTTTCCAGATATTGTAAATATTCGGACTCGAATCGTTTAACACTCTCCACCGGTAACTCGTCCAGATAACCGCCGGTTCCGGCAAAGATCAGGGCAATCTGTTTTTCCACGGCCATCGGAACATATTGATCCTGTTTCAGCAGTTCTACCAGTCGTTGCCCACGAGTGAGCTGAGCCTGGGTTGCTTTATCCAGGTCGGAACCAAATTTGGCAAACGCTTCCAGAGCCCGATACTGAGCAAGGTCCAGACGAAGACGTCCGGCCACCTGTTTCATAGCCTTGATCTGGGCATTTCCACCAACCCGGCTCACCGAAATCCCCACATTCACCGCCGGACGTTGACCGGCGTAAAACAAATCCGGCTCCAGATAAATCTGACCGTCAGTAATAGAAATAACGTTAGTGGGGATATAGGCAGAGACGTCACCGGCCTGGGTTTCAATAATCGGAAGAGCGGTTAATGAACCACCGCCACGGGCATCATCCATTTTCGCTGCCCGTTCCAGCAAGCGACTGTGAAGATAGAATACATCACCCGGATAGGCTTCTCGTCCGGGAGGGCGACGTAGCAACAGAGACATCTGGCGATAGGCATGAGCATGTTTGGATAAGTCATCATAGATGACCAGCGCATGCATTCCATTGTCTCGGAAATATTCACCCATAGCAGCCCCGGCATAAGGAGCCAGGTATTGCAAGGCTGCTGCTTCACTAGCTGCGGCCGAGACGACAATCGTGTATTCCATCGCTCCATGATCTTCCAGCGTTTTCACCACCTTGGCAACGGTGGATGCCTTCTGACCGATAGCCACATATATACAATAGACCGGTTTGTCGGTCTCATGGGTTGATTTCTGATTAATAATGGTATCAACAGCAATCGCTGTTTTACCGGTCTGACGGTCCCCAATAATTAACTCGCGCTGCCCCCGACCAATGGGAATCATGGAGTCGATTGCTTTCAAACCGGTTTGCAGGGGTTCATGGACGGATTTTCGATAAATCACACCAGGTGCTTTTCGTTCTACCGGCAAAAATTCCTTGGCGTTAATGGGCCCCCGATCATCGATGGGTTGTCCTAAGGGATTCACAACCCGTCCCAGCAGCTCTTTCCCTACCGGCACTTCCACGATGCGATTGGTGCGTTTAACAACTTCACCTTCCTTCACATCCTTATCTTCACCCATAATCACCACACCAACCGTCTCTTCTTCCAGGTTAAGAGCCATTCCAAACACGCCGGAAGCGAATTCGACCAGCTCTCCAGCCATGACATTCTTCAACCCATAAATCCGGGCAATTCCGTCTCCTACCTGCAGAACGGTTCCAACTTCATAGATATCTGCTTCTTTCTCAAACCCCTCTAATTGCTGTTTAATAATGGCAGAAATTTCTTCTGGTTTGACATCTACAGCCATTTTTCATTCCTCATTCAAAAGTTACGTTTATGACTCACTTATTCGCAGCTTGATTTTGTTCAATTGTTGTCGCAGGCTGGCATCAAAAACCAGATCCTGCACAACCACCCTTAAACCACCCAATAAATTTTTATCCACCCGCTGAGATAAGAGCACATCTTTTCCGATGCGGGTGTGCAGTTGAGCTTGTAATTTATTCAACTGCTCATCTGACAATGGCAATACCGTTTCCACCACTCCACGAACTACTCCCTGATACTCATCAAGCAATTCATGAAAGTGGGTTGCTACAGCGGGTAGCAACCCTTCTCTATTTTTATTTATGAGCAGGGTTATGAATCGAAAAGTAATCGGGTGGAGGCGTTCCTGAAACAAGCTGGAAAATGTTTTCAACTTCACCTCATTGCTAATCACGGGTGAATCAATGAGATGTTTGAATTCTTCTACCTCTTCATACTCCTTTTGAAGGGTAGCAACATCTTCCTGCACCTGTTCCAGAGCGTTTTGATCTTTAGCCGTTTCGAACAACGCCTGGGCGTATCGCTTTGCCACACGAGATCGTTTCACAAGACCACCTTTTTCATTTAATTCTGTTGCTGACCAAATTGAGCAATGGCTTCATCAATAATCTGGCGATGTTTTTTCTCATCAACAACCACCCCAACCAGCTTGGAGGTAGTATCAACAACCAGATTGGCCACTTCCTGGCGCAGAGCATTGATCATCTGCATCCGCTGTCGTTCAATATCGGCTTTCGCTCGCTCCACCAACTTTTCCGCATCCTGATGGGCTTTTTCCAGGATATCCTGACGCATCTTTTCCGCCATTGCTTTGCTTTCTTTTATCATCTGCTGGACTTCTTCCTGGGCGGCAGCCAACTTCTCCTGTTGCTCGAACAACAATTTCTCTGCCTCCTCTCGTGCCTCGACAGCTCGTCGAAGAGATTCGCTAATTTGCTGTTCTCTCTCCTCCACCGCTTTTAGCAGAGGTTTCCAGGCTACCTTCCTCAACACCAGCAGCAGGACCAGGAAAGTAACCCAGGTCCAGATCATCATTCCGGGATCAAGCTGTAACATGGTATTCCTTTATTGGTTTATTTTACACCTAACAAGAAGCATACAACCAGACCGAAAAGGGCCACCCCTTCAATCAATGCTGCAGAAATAATCATAGTGGTACGAATATCATTGGCGGCTTCCGGTTGACGGGCAGTTCCTTCCATTGCCTGACCACCAATACGACCAATTCCAATTCCTGCACCAATAACTGCCAAACCGGCACCAAGACCTGCCGCTAAATACGATAACCCAATCGCTTCCATTCTCTCTTCTCCTTTCCTTAATAATTTAAACTGTGAATTATTGAACTTAAAACATGATAGAATATCATTCAAAACATTAATACAGAACACTCATTCTTAATGCTGAGGATGCATCGCCATCCCAATAAATAAAGCGGATAATACAGTAAAAATATAGGCTTGAATAAAGGCAATCAACAATTCTAACAAATTAATAAACAATGCAAACCCTATCGAAAACGGTGAGACAAACAACGTCGCCAGCACTGCAATCAATCCCAACAGGGCAAAAATCACCGTATGGCCAGCCGTCATATTGGCAAAGAGACGCACGGCCAGAGCAAAGGGCTTGGTAAACAACCCCAGGATTTCAATGGGAATCATAATCGGAAACAAAAACACCGGAACGCCATGCGGCACCAGGGACTTTAGATAGCCAAACACCCCATTTTCCCTCATCCCATTCACCTGAGTCATAATGAAGGTAATCACAGCCAATCCAGCGGTAACACTAATATTCCCCGTTGCCGTGGAAAAAAGTGGGATGAGCCCCATCAAATTCAGGACAAGGATAAAAAAGAACAGGGTAGAAAGGAAAGGTGTCATTTGCTTGCCATGCTTTTCCCCCATATTGGGGATGGCAATTTCATCTCGCACAAAAAGCACAATACTTTCCAGTACAGCAGCTAACCCCCTGGGCACTGGATTCGGTTTACGAAAGGTTAACCAGAACGCCAGAACAATGAAGAGACTGGCAATCCAGAGCATCACCACATGGAGGGTAATGGATAAATCCACCTGCATACCAAAGAGAGTAATCGGTTCAAAAGTAGGCAGGTGCACATGACCGATAAATGGGAGATTCCACTCATTGGAATTGGCAAGGTGATGACGGATAAAACTCCCCAACCCTTCACTTTGATGTTCTTCCGGAGCCAATTGTGCTAACGATAATGTCATAAACTACTTCCTCGTAATTTCTGTATTTCGATAAACCTGAAAAATCTCCAGAGCCAAAAACAAGAAATAGGCAACCAATAATCCTGACGCCAATGGAATGGCATCTATTTTGAAAGCACCAATTAAAATAAATAAAAGTGAAAAAATCAACAAGAATCTAAAAATCATACTTCCGAACAGGGCTATCATAAATTGTTGATGGGTGCGTCGATATCCCCAACTAATGGCAGCAAAACCAATTATCGCATTTCCATAAGCAATAATTAGCCCCAAATATACAATATTCCGGGAGGAGGTTAGACCAAAGGCATGCATAATTCCTTCTGCCCCAGCAATAAAAAGAATCACCACTATACTACTCAACTTCAGAAACCGCGAGAACCTCATCATGCATCCTTATGGTCATTTTGGTCTTCCTTGGACCTGTTGAATACCGTCAAGAAAAACTGATAAAAGCCAACCACCATTCCCAGGAGCAGTCCGATAAACGTAGCCCAGGGCGAGGTTCCTTTCCATTGATCAATCAGGTAACCGATATAACCCAATAATGCTATTGCTGCAACAAAAGTATAACCTATATTCAGATAAGGAGATAGTTCTCGATAAACTCTTGATAGCTGTTTAAGCGTCGATTTACCGGATACTGAATTATGTTCCGAGATTTTTTTGGGATTCGTCACTTACCACCTCTGAAGAGGCTTTGCTTTTATCAAATAATCCCTTTTTCCCATTATTGGCCAGATCTTTGGCGCCCCCCATATCGGACTTGCCATTGAAAAAGGCACCTTCATCAATGATCAATTTGCCGGTCCATAAATTTCCGTTTAGGGTCGAAGTGGACTCGAGGGTGATTTTTTGTTCGATGTGTACATCACCTTCGACCTTACCACCAATAATCGCCGTCTTGGCATGGATTTCCCCCATCACTTCGCCAGAGGAACCGACGGTTAAGCGGTCAGCCACTTTCACCGTTCCTTTTACTTTACCATCTATCCGAAGACTACCTTTGGTTTCAATCTTACCTTCCAGATAGGTTCCTGCAGCGATAAAATTCATCTCACTGTTGGATGGTGTTGTGGACGTGTCAGAACTTTTCATTTTTAAAGCCATATCTATTCTCCTGCTGTTAAATCGACTAAGAGTTGTCGGGGATTTATTGGAAACCCGTCTTTCCATATTTCCAGATGTAGATGCGGTCCGGAGGAGGTTCCACCGGAATTACCGGAAAAAGCAATTACCTCACCTTGATGAACAATTTGGTTAGTTGATACCAGATTTCGGGAATTGTGTTTATAGAGCGTGGAATATCCACGTGGGTGATAGAGGATAATAAAATAACCATCTTCATAGGTCCAGCCACTAAAGGCCACAATTCCATCCGCCGCCGCCTTAATGGGGGTCCCTTCCGGGGCAACAATATCAATTCCCGGGTGATCCGGCCATTTGAATTCCTGAGAAATAAAGCCACTCATCGGGGTAATCTGAGGGACAGAGGTAAACAGTGAATATTTTTGTTGAGATGTGAAGATAACATCCGAAGCTGCTGATTCATCACCGGCGGCTTCAGAGAAAGTAACATAGCCTTGCAAGCTATTGCGAACCCTTTCATTATATGAGCGTAACAATTCCAGTTCTGCCTGAAGTTCACCAATTTTCTGAAGTTGTTCCCGCAACTGGATATTTTCTTTCTCCAGTGCCCCTTTCTGCAATGCTGCCTGAAGTACCTGACTGTATGTAATAAGCCCGGCAACCAACAACAAAAAAACGATTCCGGCTGTTATTCCTGCGGCATATATCCAGGTATATCGAAACTGGAAACTCCGGGGGGGAGATACATTATCCGGAAGAAGCTGTACCGTCAGAAATTTCTTCTTATTCTTTCTATGCATAGGTTCGTCCCGAAATTTTACCCTGAAAAAATTCTTGCTTCCTTCATCCTTTGAAGATCAGAAAAATATAATAAATTTTTTGAGTATTCATATATGAAAAAAATCCTGTCATCCAAAAAAAACGACAGGCTCTCTAACGATGTAAAAATAAAGACTATTGAAAATTCAAGCTTAAGAAAATTTTATTTTCGCATAATATTTCATTCTCGACAATTTGGAGAAAAAGATTAGAAAAAAACAAAGCCGGGTGTTCAGGATGCCCGGCCACTATGGTTAAAAATTTAAGGTGTCAAAAATTTCCATCAATCTCTCCAGATCCTCTGGAGAGAAATAGGATATTTCGATAGTACCACCATCCTTCCGGGGGCGTATCTTGACCTGAGTACCCAATTTTTCTCTCAGTCGGCTCTCCAGTTTGTTGTAATAGGCTGCTTTTCGGGGACGTAAGGGTTTCAGGGGTTTATCTTTATGCTTTTCCTGATGCTTCCTGACCAGCCTTTCCACTTCCCTCACCGACAGAGAATTCTTAACAGTCTTCCTCCAGATTCTCTCCTGTTCTTTTGAATCACTCACTCCCAATAATGCCCGGGCATGGCCCTCCTTAATCTCACCCTGTTGAAGACTTTCCTGAATTTTGGGGGGAAGCTTCAGGAGGCGGAGAATATTCGTCACGGTACTGCGATCTTTGCCAATTTTTTTGGCCACCTCTTCCTGAGTCAAACCGCATTCATCCATCAGTTGTTGATACCCTTTTGCGAGGTCAATGGGATTCAATTGCTCCCGCTGGACATT
>RFIL01000166.1 GCA_003695285.1 Calditrichota bacterium | reverse complement strand
GAATTATTTAATGTATATTATGCACGTATCCAAGACCAAATATTATCTTCCAGTTGGTTCTACATCTCTGTTGCTTACACTACCGAAACGTACGGCAAGAAAAGTTTGGTATGTTAAGTTGGTAAAACCGTTTTAAAGACTTGAATGTGATGAGAGTCATTTAAAAAGCTTTATAGAGTTTTGTATACTTGCAGTTGAAAACCCTAACACTGAAACTATTTTTGAGGCTATGGAAGTGAGAGAACTAATAGAATTATTTGAGGGAAATTTTAAACAATACAATCAATTACTTAACAAATTAGAAGGGAACCCCTATCTCCTTCAATCTCTGGGTTCGAATGCCGAACTCCAGGAGAAGCTTTCGCTGTTAACAGACATTCAAGATGAAATTGTTGATTTTCGATTAAAGAAAATTATTTCTGAAGAACATCCCTACCTACCGAGGATAAATCCAGAACATTTAAAACAGTATGGGATTCACCGCCAACAACCCTTGCAGAAAATTATTCTTGATTTTCTGCAACAAAGAAGGGCATTAATCAAATTGCTTCATGCTCTGCCGCTGGAAAACTGGGAACGTACCGGTGTTCATGAAGATGAAGGACATATTTCATTTAAAGAACTCGTCCGACGGATGATTGAGAAAGATCGAAAAATTTTAGAAGAACTGAAACAGGCTTTAATGGTCCAGCATACCTAAGAATCTGAATGCTGGTTTAAATCAATGTCTTCCTTCTTATCCTGACTCTTAAAATTAGCCCCTCAAATAAGCTTAGATACCCAACTTTTTGATGGTATGGTAGTAAATTTTTAACAACCCAATAGCGATCCCCCACCCCAACAACCACCCGGCAATCACATCCAGTGGGTAGTGAACCCCCACATAAATTCGAGAAAAACCAACTAGAAAAGCAATCAATACCCATAAAATGGTATACCGGGGAAAGTAACCGTTTAATAATGTAGAAAGAGCAGCAAAGTTCGTGGCATGTGAAGAAGGAAAACCATATTTACTCCCACAATGCACCAGGAGCCGAAAGCCTTCCAATGTTTTACAGGGGCGAAAACGGGCAATCAGGGGCTTAAGAAAGGAACTGGTAATCTGGTCGGAAAGGACTACTGCCAGCACCAGAAAGAGAACGAAAATTGCTCCGCGCTTTCCACCTTTGTAAATAGAAAATACCACCAGAAAAACGGCTGGAAGATACCATGTTTGCTTGGTCGTAATAATTATCATTAATGTATCTAAAATGGGATGTGCAAAATTCAGGTTGAAGAAGAGAAAAGTAGTTGTATCCAGAGTTTGTATAAATGCAAGCACTCCATCCATTGGTATTCACGATTGAGTATGGTGAGAGCGGAGAGAATAAATTTTCTTTACAACTTCCAATATCTGTTCTCGATTAAATGGTTTTCGAATAAAATCTACAGCTCCGAATTTCGCAGCCTGCGGGATTGAACTTTCCACGTCAAAACCAGAGGTAAGAAGCACCTTTACCTGAGGGGAGATACTCTTCAACTTCTTCAGCACTTCTAATCCATCAGCATCCGGTAAATTAAAATCCAGGATTACCAATTCCACAAAATCATGATGGGCTTCGTACAAATCGATACCTTCACGCGCTGTTTGCGCCAGTATCACTTTGTATTTCTCTGCCTCCAGAATTTCCTGAAGGATTTGTCTTAAATTTTCCTCATCCTCGATGATGAGAATATATTCCTTCGGTGAGGTGGCCTCTCTGGATGTCTCGTCATGAATTTCAACCATTTTCATCCCCAATGGTACATCCTGAATTTTGGGCGAAGTGACCTCACGTAATTTACGCAGGATATTCGCGATGCGCATGGAGGAGTTCTGCATCAGCTCCAGGTATTTAAAAATTTTATCCTGCTGGATATTTAAATTTTTCAGTTCCATTCGGAGCATATCGATGGCCGAGATAATGACCGTAAGCGGTTGGTTAATTTCATGATTGGCCGTGGCAATGGTGGCATGATAGGTCAATTTTCTCTCAGCTTCATAAAGTCTATGTTCCAATTCTAATCGTTCGAAGGCTCGCTTTACCCGGATGTTGAGTTCTTCCAGGTTAATCGGTTTTGACAAATAATCAGTGGCGCCCAATCTTACTGCTTCAATGGCTGTTTCCAGGGAGGCATGTCCGGTAAGGAGGATGGTTGCGGTATCACTGGAGACCTCTTTAACCTTACCCAACAGCTCAATACCACTCAATCCTTCCATGATAAGGTCGGTAATCACAAGGTGGTAGTGATCTTCTTTCAGTAGTTTTAAAGCCTCTTCTCCATTAGCAGCCAGGGATACATTATATCCATGTTGTTGCAAAGCCTTCTGAACCATCAAGCGGCTGGCGTAATCGTCATCAACTACTAAAATTTTATAGGGATTCATTAATAACTCCTTAAATTCACTTGGGTAAAGCTAAAACATCCTGCTACAGAAAGCAATGTAATTTTGGAATACAACCAGAGGTGAGAACCCACCGGGCAACTCCGCTTAGTCTTTCGAAGGAGTTGTTTGGCGGGATTTAATTAGGGTAATGGAATTACCTTTATCGTTAAAATAAACCTCATCAATGACATGACGAATCAGCATAAACCCTCTACCATAGGCATTCAAATTCAGTTCTTCACCGGAGGCCTCGTCCAAAAACGTTTTCCAATCAAAACCGGGACCTTCGTCTGTTACGGTAAGGGAAAAAAATTGATGATTAAATTGAAACGAAATTTTTACTTTTCGATCCGCATATTGTGGATTTTTAAGGCGAATCTTTCGCAAATTTTCAAAGGATTGATTATCCTCTAAAACTTCCTGTTTGATTTGTGATGGTAACTCTAAATTCCCATGTTCTATGGCATTGATAAGTGTTTCTATAAAAGCTAATTGAATCTGATGACCTACAAATTTATCGCAAAAGCCGGCATTGAGAAGAAACTTTGAGAGAAAACTCGCTACCACCCCCGGGTCCACTTCCCTAGTGGGTATTTCAAAATAAAGATTCATGGACTTTGTAAATTGGAAGATTTTATCACGTTGCTGAGCATTGTAACGATAGCGCAATACTTTATCAACAATTTTTTTCACTTCACTTAATTCAAAAGGTTTGGTGATAAAATCATGCGCACCATGTTTTAAAGCGGATATTGCGTAATCAAGCGTTCGGAATCCGGTAATAATAATGACGGGTACATCCGGACGTATCTCCCCACAGTATTTTAACAGATCGATTCCTGACATGCCCGGAAGATGAATATCTGCAATCAATAAATCGATTTTATCATTGCTGTTTAAAATTTTCATGGCTTCCTCCCCTGTCTCCACAGTTGTGACATGGTAAGGAAGCATGCTGAAGTACTCATTCAATACCGTTAAAACCGGACGCTCATCGTCAACAATTAATAGATGTGGTTTTTTTCGTTTCATAGTCTTAGTCATGGTTCAATGGGGAACAACTGATCTAATTTAATGGATTTAAAGAGCTCAAGCAAATTACTATTAATCCCCTGGACTCGCATCTTTTTCCCCTTGGACATTACATTTTTATAAAAAATTAGGAATTTCCCGATACCGGAACTGGTGATAAATGGCACATAAGTGAGATCAAAGACCGCTTCGGTAAAATCCTTTTGAAGAAGTTCCTGAAAGAGCGCTTTAAGTTCTTCGGCCTTTTCATTATCTACCGCTCCAATGATCGAGACATGCAATACTCCATTCTCCAGATTTGATTTAATTTCCATCTTCCTCTCCTTGAAATCATAGAACAAAATGTGTTCACATTTATTCCTTCGTGAATATTCATTATTTCGGCACAAATTCAGACATGCTTAATTCCTGGAAGGAAAAACATTTCTAAATCTATGGATTTTAGGTACAAAACTTTCTTAGTTAGTTCAAGAAAGAGGTTATGACTTCTTGATGTCGTGAAGATTTCTTGAGAAAAGTTGGTTGAGGAAAGGTTTTGAAGAGATTTCAGTTCGTTTTCATCAATTTTTTTGCCACCTCAATGTCTGCTTCGGAGAGATCATATTCCAACAACCTGGAAACAGGTACCCAGCAAATTTCATCATGATCTTTCAGCTGAACTTGACCGGATACATAGCGACAATGGTAAGCCAGAAGGAGGAGATTAAAGGTAGGATAAATTTTGTTTACAGCATAAAAAATATTTTCTGCGACTATCCTGATCCCCAATTCTTCCTGAATTTCCCGTTGAATACATTTTTCCGGTTCTTCTCCAGGATGTAATTTCCCACCCGGAAACTCCCATTTTCCACCATTAGAAAGAGTACTCTTTCGTCTGGCAATCAGTACTTGTTTTTCAGTATTGAATATAATTGCGGCAACAACCGGGATTATGTTTTCAGATGATACTGTCATTTCCATTGAGGTTACGGCAATTGTTTCTCTATCTCTTGAATAATTTTATCCCGAAGTTCAAGAGGGTCCCCATTAGTACGACATCCTGCTGCATGAACATGGCCACCTCCCCCAAAAACTTTAGCCACTTTGTTAACATCCACCTTCCCCTTGGAACGAAAACTGACTTTGATAAAATCCGGTTCAACTTGCCTGATGAATAATCCCACTTCCACCCCCTTGACAGCAAGGCTATAATTGGTGAGTTCTTCGATATCCAACTGACCGGCCTTTTGCATAACAGAATATGGCAGGAAGATGACACACACTTTTCCGTTTAAAAAAGTTTCAATATTGGATAAACCATACCCGATTATTTTAAACGACTCCACATTATTATTGAAGAAAAGATGATTGGCCACCTCACTCGGATTCACCTTCAAAGAGGTTAAATGTGCAGCAATTTCAAAATCACGGGCCCGGGTATTGGAAAACGAAAAACGCCCGGTATCATACATGATACCACTGAAAAGAAGCGTGGCTAATTGGTGAGATATTTCGACATCACTGCGGGAGATGATCTCATACACCAACTGGCAGGTTGAACTGGCAGCCGTATCCACCAGATTAAGAATCGCCAGTTCATCTTCTTCCGGATGATGATCAATTTTGATACAATGATTGGCTGACGGGAGCAGTTGTGCTGGATTCCCGATGCGACTTCGGGATGGAACATCCACGATAATGGCCGCATCGAAGTGATAATCCTTCTCATCACAATAGGGGTTTATTAAGGACCAGCCCCACAGATAATCATATTTTTCTTCTTTTTCCTGATCGTGAAAGACGATGGTAAATTGTTTGGATTTACTTTCCAGGAAATAAGCCATGGCCAGAGCAGAGCCATATGCGTCTCCATCTGCGCTTAAATGGGTGGTGATCAGGTAATTGTCATGCTGATCGATAAATTCTAAAATATCATTACACACCTTAGCAATATCCGTCATAAGCCCCCCTGTTGAACAGGTTCAGTTTCATTTTAACTTCCTCATCAGAGTTGTTTCTTATGCCCTTCTCTGCTCTATCTTTCTGTATAGTTCTGATAATGGGATCTATTTTTGGTATAAAACACAATATACAAAAAAAGAATTGAAAAATTCAAACATCATAATTTTTTCATCACTCGATTTATAAGTATCGGAGCCCAATATTCCGTACCCACAACAAATTTCGAACAAAATATAAATTAGAGTTGTTTTAGATATAAAACGCATTTAAATTTGGCGTCTGAATTTTGAGGTTGCGCCCGTAGTTCAACTGGATAGAACGTCTGACTACGGATCAGAAGGTTGGGGGTTCGAGTCCTCCCGGGCGCACTAAAATCTAATAAAGGGAGATGTTCCCTTTTTTTTATGGGACTGCTACAATTGAATCATGAATATTGGATGCGATTAGCCTTCGCGGAAGCGGAAAAGGCTTATCGGGAAGGCGAAGTTCCTGTCGGTGCCATTGTGGTCTTTGATAATTCTGTGATTGGAAAGGGGCATAATCAGATAGAGGCGCTTCAGGATCCGACAGCTCATGCGGAAATGTTGGCTATCACTGCTGCTGCTAATTTCCTTGGTTCCCGTCGGTTACTGGACTGTACCCTCTATGTAACCCTTGAACCGTGTGCCATGTGTGCCGGGGCAATCGTTCTGGCCAGAATTCCAAAACTGGTTTACGGAGCAACGGATCCTAAAGCCGGAGCCTGTCAATCTCTGTTTAACATTGTCCAGGATAAGAGATTGAATCATCGGGTAGAAGTGATTTCCGGGGTGATGGAACAAAAATGTTCGTTGATTTTGTCTGATTTTTTTCAAAAATTACGGAAAACAAATTGAAAGGAGAGGTGGCCGAGTGGCTGAAGGCGCACGCTTGGAAAGCGTGTATACCGTAAGGTATCGAGGGTTCGAATCCCTCCCTCTCCGCAAGAAAAAAAGGTAGAGTCT
>RFIL01000165.1 GCA_003695285.1 Calditrichota bacterium | reverse complement strand
GAAGGAGGGGATTTATGTGGATGTGGTAAGTGGGGAGCCCCTCTTTAGTTCCCTGGATAAGTTCGATTCCGGTACCGGGTGGCCCAGTTTCACCAAACCGCTGGAACCGGAGAACATCGTTACCCGGGAGGACCATAAACTCTGGATGACCCGCATCGAGGTTCGGAGTAAACATGGAAATTCGCACCTCGGCCATGTCTTCAACGATGGTCCTGAACCTACTGGATTACGTTATTGTATCAATTCAGCAGCCCTGCGATTTATTCCCAAAGAAAACCTGGAAAAAGAGGGGTATGGAAAATACAAGAAATTATTCGAGAAATCTTCTCAGGCAGGAAAGGGTTCGTGATCGGGGCAATCGATTTTTAATTCCGAATTACTGAGTGCCCGTTGTAGAAAATTACAGTAGTGTGGATATTGGGGATCACCGCCCGGGTTGGATTGGAAATATTGACAATTTAAACAAATGCCACTTCGGCTCATTACTCCTTTTCTTTCAAGCCCATCAATCAATTTCAGGAGTAATTTATAAAGCTGGGTTTGCTCGCTGGTGCTAAATCCGGAAAGTGCCTGGGCGATGGGAGCTGACCAGTTCACCAGCTGTGAAGCGAGAGCATACCCTCCGGGGGGCAAGTGTAATTGAATCACTCGCCTGTCAGCAAGTGATGCTTTCTTTTCGATCAGTTTTTTGGTAACCAGAGCGTTAATGGCATCGCTGATAGTGGCTTTAGTAAGTTGAAACCGCTCCGCCAGTTGGGATACAGTGCAATGGCGATCAGGATGAAGATAAATGTAGAGGAGAAATTGAATTTGAATAGGGCTTAAATTAACAGACTTGTTTTTTTCCCATAAGAGCACTCTTATTATTTGAGAGAGTCGCTCCAGTGAAGTGAGTATCTTACCTTCTATTGTGTTTGATGTATTCAAAATACAATCATCCAAAGGTATAATTAGACATACCCCCCTCCCGGTATCGCCCGGGAGGACGGTCATTGTTATTGAGAAATATAGGATGACTTAATTTCGAAAGCTACTAAAAACATAGTCCCGATCTTTTTGAGAAATATGACAAGTATAACACTGAGTGGTTGGGTCGGTAACCACCCGCACTTTCGTGTCACCTTTAAATCCCTCCCAGCCCCAACCGCCAGTGCTAGCAAATTTTCGGGAATTTTTTTCCATCACCCCAAGCACCTTTCTGGCACCTTCGACAATTGCATTGTCTGCTTCCTGCGCTTCCAACAGATCAAATACGATCACTGAGCCATCGGGGTAGGGGGCCCCGGATTTCATGGCTTTCAGGGCTTTATCGTTTGCATAAATATGGTGAATACCACCAAAAGCTTCATACAATTGATGACCCGGTTGCAATACCATGCTCTTCACATGGGTCCAATTCCGGTACCCTTCGGGGTATTTTACATCAGAGGCAGAGGAGCTTTCCGCTGTTCCCCACCAACTGTGTATAATGAATGCGACCAGTATAATGATTATAGCACTTGAATATTTAAAAAACATAAACACACCTCCATATATTAGTTAGGATTCCTAACTAATATAATTGCTAAATTTCAGTTTGTCAAGAAAAAATAGAAAGAAATATTTTTTATAGTCTTTTAGTTTGTAAGGTGATGAGGATCATTGGATATTATTAAATAATACCTAATAAATAAAGCGTTTGCTTTTTATACGTTCTTTTTTTATTTATTATTTTTTAATGGGGAAAAAATTTCTGATGAGAGAGGGTACACATGTTTAAGGTGCTGTTTGTTTGTACCGGGAATATCTGTCGCACTCCGATGGCGGTATTTCTATTAAGAAAACTGATAGAAGAAGAAGGTCTGGAAGAATTCATTGATGTGGATTCTGCTGGTACCTGGGCATCTGAAGGTGCTCCGGCTGCGGAACTGACCTATCAGGTATTAAAGGAAAATGGAATTGATGCCTCCTCACATCGTGGGAAAGGGGTTGATCATTATTTGATGAAGGAAAGTGATTTGATCCTTTGTATGGCCAGTGAGCATAAACGAGATTTAGTTCAGATTTTTCCCCACTTCAAGGATAAAATTTACACCCTCAAAGAATTTGGGACAGAGGAGAAGTTGAGTGATCCAACTATTCATGATCCCTATGGGATGAATATTGAACGTTATCGGGAAACGTATCTGGAGATTTCAAAAGAAATTCAGCGAATCTGGCCAATTTTAAAAACAAGAATCTTACAAAGGAAAGTGATTTAATTCAAAACAATCCTCAGCCTTTAACTACTCCCCATAATGTGCTGATTGAAAATTTTCTTTAAAAAAGGGAAAATGGATTGTTCTATCAACAACCATCCCTCTTTTGCGAATATCTTTGAATTTTGAAAGCCCCCGCTTAAAAACATCCCCATTTCTCTCCAACCACCTTTCAATGAAACGAGACACAATCCAATAAACACAATATTGAAAAAGAGAACGACAATCATGGAGAAAATAAACCCTGACCGTCGGATATCGGGCTGAGATATATGAAATTCACGAAATAAATGAAGCAGATGAAACATGAGGGTAAATCCCAGCAGAAAATTTAATACCCATTGGATATTTGTGAACATAAAAGGTTTGATGAATAGAATTAATACCGTAAATAAAGGGAAAAAATAAGGTGAAAGGGTAATAATAAAATTGCTTCCGTGTACGACTACCTCACCACCATAATCTCGTTTGGTAGATAACGAGTCCACCCGCTTAAAGAAGAGTAGGGCGAACAGGGCATGGGTAAGCTCATGCTCCAGAATATTCCAGAACTCCCCACGTTGTTTGAAAATAAACACTGACATTAGCAGATATATTATCAATCCGCTGAGAAAGGAAAGGGTGAGTCGAGGCGTTGAAAAAAATGAATAAATGAGTTGATATAGTTCCCGACCATAACCGGTTATCCCAATCAAACAAATGATAGCAAAAACAATTTTCCCCAAAAGTTTCATGATAATTTATCCACTCAATGGATCCAATCCCGGTTCCTGTTTGAAGATTATTTGTTTTTCGAGAAATTGATGATATATTTAATTGCCATATACAAGGCTCGGAAAATTCAAATGATGCAACTTGCTCCTTCCCTGGGAGGATGACATTGATTCGTTCTCAAAGTACGTTTGATCCGGATTTGATTCAATAGTTAAGTCATTTGGGGAATAATTTTTTCAGGAAAGTATGGTTTTTTATTGTCGTCAATTTCAGTTATCAGAATTTACACAAGGGTTTTTCTATGGAAACTGAAAAAAACAATGG
>RFIL01000164.1 GCA_003695285.1 Calditrichota bacterium | reverse complement strand
CTCCGCCTCATGGATGGGATAACATTCCGGGGAGAGGAAAGGATCGTTTTTAGCGTTAATTAACAGAGTGGGTACGGTAATGGATGGAATAAATTGTTTACTGCTGGATTGAGTCCAATAATCTTTGGCATCTTTAAACCCATGGATGGGGGCCGTGTAGCGGTCGTCAAATTCTTTAAACGATTTAATCTGCTCAAATCCATCGAGTGAAATCAAATCCGGAAACAGTTGAGACTTTATCTGGATTTTTTTTCTTAGCATTCGTAAAAACCGGATCATATAAATTCTGTTTACCCCACGGGCTAATTGGTAAGCAGAACTTTCCAAATCCACCGGAACGGAAAGGGTTACCACCCCTGCAATTTCTTTGGGATGATTCTTTTCCCTTTCACCCAAATATTTCAGGGTGATGTTGCCCCCCATGCTAAAACCAATCAATGCAATCTGGTCCCATTGTCTTTTTGCCTGAGCATGGTGAATCACGGTTTCCAGGTCATCGGTATCCCCACTATGATAGGAACGCACCAGCCGGTTGGGCTCCCCGCTGCACCCCCGAAAATTCCAGGCCAGAGCGTCCCATCCGGCGGTATTCAGCGCTTTAACCATTCCCAGCATATAGGCCCGGTAGGTATTCCCTTCCAGCCCGTGAGATAGAATCACCAGCCGCTTATTTCCTTTTATTGACCAATCCAGGTCAAGAAAATCGCCATCGGGTGTCTCCAGCCGCTCCCGCTGGTATTGAACCCCATACACTTTCCGAAATAAGGAAGGATAGATTGTTTGAATATGGCCATTTCGTAGAATGACCGGGGGATGAAAATTAGATTTCTGAATGACTGGCATATCCTAAACCTTACTGCATCAACTACAGATAGCACAGAGATAAAGAAAAAAGGATAAAGAGCGATGAAAGATAACCACAACGAACGGTATTGCATTCGGGAATTGAATTGTATCCGATATTTTATAATGTCCGTAATGAGATAAACTTGATATAATTACTCCAATCATTTGCTCTGTGTTCTCTGTGGTGAACAATTACATTTTATTAAATAACAACTAAATTAGATTCTTTTTGGGGTTATTAAATTCCAGAGAGGGGCGATTTTATTTTCCAATTCCGCCCATTCTCTATCAGCATCGGAACCCGGAACGATCCCGGCACCGGCATACAGAAAAAGTTTATCTTTTCGAATTAGCGCGGAGCGGATAGCAACGGCAAATTCGGCTTTGGTGGGGCTTATCCACCCGACGGGTGCCGCAAACCAACCTCTGCGAATCGGTTCCCTCTGTTTCAAAAATTCCAGGGCGTTATTCTTCGGAAACCCGCCAACCGCCGGTGTGGGATGAAGCTCATGGAGTATATGCGCATCGTTGAGTCCGGATTTTAACTCTCCTTCGATAGTCCAGTAAAGATGCTGTAAATGAGGCAATTTCAGAATGGTCACTTCTTGCGAATCTTTTATTTTGGTACATAAGTGAGCAAAGCTTTGTCGTAAACTCCTTATGACTTGTTCATGCTCAAAGCGTTCTTTATCACTTTGCAACAATTCCAGAGATAATCGGGCATCATCCTCTGGATTTCCACCTCTTACTCGCGTGCCGGCTATTGCTTCACTAAAAAGATGGGAGTTCGTTCGAGCATATAACCGTTCCGGTGATAATCCCCAGAAAGCGATATCCGCCTCCGGTTGAAAAAAGAAAACATAGCGGTTGGTACTTGTTGAATGAAGTTGCCATAATAAGCTAATCGGGTTTATGGGCTCTGAAAGGTGGACCTCACTTTTCCGGGATAAAACCACTTTGTTCAATCTGTTGCGCTGAAAATTCACCAGCAATTGGGAGATAAGTTCTTTCCATTGCTGCTGATCGGGCACGTCAACCCGGCGAAGCACTATTGGTAATGGACCGGGCCGGGCTGTCAAATCAAAGCAAAGTGTCTCTAATCGCCTGTGCCAATCCTGTTTTTGCTTTTGTAAATCTTCATCCGCTGAGATACGAATATTACAGGCGATAAAATAGCGGTCCCCATCCCGTCCCAACTCAACTTCAGGAATCCAGAAGCGTGACCATCCAAAATTTTCCCAGAGTTCATCACATCCCCATTCGGAAAATGCAAAACCTCCAAATATCCGACAGGAACTCTGTGCATTTTCAAAAAAATATTGAATTTTTTCAAGCACCGGGCCAAAATCCCCGGTAGAATCTGGTAAAAATTCTATGCACTTCCCCACCCCGGCAATTTCCCAGGAGTCATCTCTTTGTTTCCAGTATATTTTTTGCGGGTGGGATTGATTAAACAACCAGGTGAGAAGATGACAGGACTCTACCAGAATTTCTATCCGATGCCAGTGTGTGTTCCGGTATAGAGAAACCGTGTTCCAAAAATGCTCCATTTTCTGAAAAAGGGCATCCTTTGCCTGCTCAAGTGGGAATACCCTCTCTTCCTCAAATTGTATGCCCCGATCCTTCGCCAACTTTATCTCCCTGATAGATAGTGGCAATCCCAAATGTTAATGGTGTAAACGAGACCTCTTTAAATCCGGCGCTTTGAAGTAACCGGCAAAATTCCTTACCATATGGGAATGTTTCCACGGTTCGATTTAAATAGCGGTAGGCGGTACTATCCCCGGAAATCCATCCCCCGATTCTGGGTAAAATATTTCGAAAATAAAAAAGATAGATGGCACGAAAAATCCGGTTTTCCGGTAGAGAGAATTCCAGAATTAAGACTCGCCCCTTGTTTTTTAGAACCCGATACATTTCTTTTAAGGACTTCTCAACATCCTCCACATTGCGGATGCCAAAGGCAATGGTCACCACATCAAAGGTGTTTTCCGGAAAAGGAATGGCCATGGCATCCCCTTTTTGAAGGGTCAGTCGCTCATCCAGCGATTTTTTCCGAAGCTTTTCCCTGCCAATCTCTAACATTTTCTCAGCCAAATCTATCCCCACTCCGGATGCAACCCGTGTGGAATTCTCTTGTAGTGCAATTAACAGGTCACCGGTTCCGGTAGCCAGATCCAGCACGTGGAGTTGATTTCTTTCAGGAAGAAAATTTACCACCCGCTTTCGCCATACCACATCCTGACGAAAGGAAAGAAGACGATTGAGCAGATCATATCGATGGGCAATTCGATCAAACATGCGCCAAACAGCTGTCCGTGGCGGAATCGGAGAAGTTAAATGATTGTCCGGTGAAGGATTTTTCATACCATTATCTGTTGTTAGCACCCTGATTAATTGGGGCGACAATATAGAGAATTCCCGGCATTGGTTCAACCCTTTTCCATTATTCCTTCCCCTTAACCTCAAAATGCCTATTCCGATATTGTTTTTTTCTAAAATATCGCTATATTTCTTTTTTTGTGTAAAGTGTACAATTCAGTCATTTGTTCATGAATCACCCAACTGAGGACAGGAGGAACTCAATGAAGCGTGTTGTAAACCCTGTGATGATTTTTATGATTTTCTTTTTTGGGTCTTTATTGGCTCAAGAGAATGTGGATTTGGGGATGATAACCCGAATTAAGGAGGAGGGGCTAAAACATTCCCAGGTGATGGAGATTGTCAGCTATTTGACCGATGTGTATGGCCCTCGTCTAACTGGCTCCCCCAATTTAAGAGCGGCGCAACATTGGTGTGTGGATAAACTTTCCGAATGGGGTTTACAAAACGCTCATCTGGAAGAATGGGGTACCTTCGGAAAGGGATGGGAAGTCGTGAAGGTCGATGCAGAGATGGTTTCGCCGGTATATATGCCTCTGATTGCCTATCCCAAAGCCTGGACGCCCGGTACTGATAGCACCATCACCGGTACCCCCCATGTTTTAGATCTGGATGAAGAAGACCTGGAACAATACAGCGGGAAATTAAGCGGCGCTATTGTGATGGTTGGAAGCAACCAGGATGTGGAACCCCGTGAGGAAGCAGATTTTACCCGTCACGATGAGGAAAAATTGCAGGAACTAGCTCAGGCGCCCATCCCTGGTGCCCCTTCTCGCTGGGCTGCCCGCCGAAAAGAATGGAGAGCACGACGCCAAAAAATTCGAAAATTACGGGAATTTTTGACAAAAGAAAATGTGGCAGTGGTGCTGGAAGCCAGTTCCATGCCCCATGGCACCATCCGGGTGTTAAGTGGTGGCACCTATCGGTTGCATGAGACCACCCCTTCCATACCCACTCTGGTGGTGGCACCTGAACATTACAACCGTATTGCCCGGTTGATAAAATTGGGGAAACAGGTGGAGCTTTCCATTAATATCCAGACCCAATTTTTTGAAGATGACACCCTGGAATATAATGTCATAGCCGAAATACCCGGTACGGATCGAAAATTAAAGAAGGAACTGGTAATGCTGGGCGGGCATCTGGATTCCTGGCATGCCGGCACCGGCGCCAGTGATAATGCTGCAGGTTGTGCGGTGATGATGGAGGCGGTGAGAATCCTGAAAACCATAGGTGTCAAACCGCGACGTACCATCCGCATTGCTTTATGGAGTGGTGAGGAGCAGGGATTACTTGGCTCTCGCGGCTATGTGAAGAAACATTTCATGGACCCTAACACTAAAGAGAAGAAACCGGAGTACGACCGTCTTTCCGCTTATTATAATCTGGATAATGGCAGTGGTAAAATCCGCGGGATTTACCTTCAAGAAAACGATGCCTGTCGTCCCATTTTTGAAGCCTTTTTTCAACCGTTCCACGATATGGGCGCTTCAACCGTTACCATTCGCAATACCAGTGGAACGGATCATCTTTCTTTTGACCGCATAGGTCTCCCCGGATTTCAATTTATTCAGGACCCTCTGGAATACTTTACCCGCACCTGGCATACCAACATGGATGTCTATGAACATGTATCCAAAAGTGACCTGATGCAAGCTTCGGTCATTGTGGCCTCTATTGTCTATCATACTGCCATGCGGGATGAAAAATTACCCCG
>RFIL01000163.1 GCA_003695285.1 Calditrichota bacterium | reverse complement strand
CTGGCAATCGCCGATGGGGGGGAAGGCGTTGTCGGTATAGCCCTCGGCGCCGTTGGCGTCCGGGGTTTCGTAGTAGGCGTAATGCCCGGGGGTATTGCTACCGTCGATCACCTGGTCCAGGTACGCCTGCATCTGGGCGCGGTCATACCCGTTGGGGTCGGTGTAGACGCCGGTTAGGATGGTTCTGCCGTGTACATCGTATTTGGTGAACATCCACCGGTTTTGGGCGCGCAGGTTGCCGTCCTGGGTCAGCACCACCCGACCCAGGCGGTCATAGATCGTAAATATACTGTCGGCTTCCGGAATTTTTTTCGCTACTACCCGCTGATAGCCGTCATACACAAAATAGGTTGCCCAGGTATCCCGAATCGTATTAGTCATGTTCCATCCATTATTTTTCAATTCATCCACCGCTTCCGGCGGCAAGATCATGCGGAGGTTATCGAATTCATCATAAATGTAATAGGTCAACACTTCGGTGACACCGTCTGTATAGGTTTTTTTCAGAATCAACTTACCGGTTTTTTCTTTATATTCATAGGAAAGATTTCCGTTCTCATCGGTAGTTTTGGTGACGAATAATGCATCATCGCTGTATGCTGCGGTGGTGGCGGCGGTGTGGTTTACTTCGTCAAATACCCAGATCCGGATATCATCTGTGGCATCGTTAGCAAGGTGAGTTGTTTGAATAGTATGATTACTACCCGGTTGCCAGGGAGTTCCTACCGCGCCTTGTTCCAGTACCGGAATAAGGGGGGACTTTTGATAAACGGTTTCCGCATAAGGTGTGTTGGTTGAGGCAACGCCAGGCGGTGGACTTTGATAAAAATTTCTTTGCTCTGAAATGGCATTTGGTCTAAAAGAACCATCAGTAGAAGTTGCTTGATAGGCTAAATTGGATCTGAATTGAATTCCTAATTCATCATATTCCACTGGCGTAACAATATCTTTTTCTGATGCTGAAATTTTAATACTAATAATTTGCATTTTTTTTCCAAGTGCATCAAAATACGTAACGGTTTTCCGGATCTCGGAATTGGAGAGGAGGTCTAAATCACTTTCGTTCGATCGGGGGACTAATACAGTCTCCGTTTTGATATAGTTTTCGGTTTGGGTCTGGGCAAATCCATTTGGAACCAATGTTACGTTCAGAATGATGACAATTGTCACATACAAGGAAGTAATCTTCATCTTTACCTCCGCGCTTAAGAGCTATTTTGTAAATTTATTTTTCTTTTTTTGTGTGCTTTCCATTAAGAGTGAAATCCACTATTGTTTATAATTGTATTCATACTTATTCAGGATATTTTGATCGTCATCGCGTACCAGACGCAAGCGGCCGTAGTCATCATACTCATAAAAGGTGGTTACGGAGTTCGCATCGGTTATGGCGATGAGTTTCCAGGTTAGATTATCATACACATATGTGTTCATTTGTGCGTCTGTAGGGAACACACGGATGTCATCATAATAGATATCCGTTTCCGGGCTGCCCCACTGCCCATAAAGCCACACCTGCATTTGGGTGCAGTTGGCTGGTGTTGTTACCGTGTGTTCAATCAATTCCCATTGCCCGGTGCCCTGTTTTGTTGTTGGGTAACTGACTCCGTTGGTTTTATCATACCAGTTAATGCGGGCGCTTCTGCCGGGGTCGCATTTATACCAGGCGCTGATGGTATACGCCTTGCCAGGAACCACGGTGATGTAAGGCGCCTGAAGGTTAATATAGGCATAGTCGTTACCGGTCATGCCGGAGAACTTCACGGCATACTGACCGGTATGAGCTTCTTCCGGGGTCACCTCTTTGACGCCGCCGGCTCCGCCGGTACCCCACCCGATTTTCATACCGGAAAAATCGCCGCTTTCAAAATCATCAACAAAGCATTCATCCTCCCGGGCATTGCTGATAATGGCGACCGGCAATGCCTCGCTATATCCGTAAAGAGTGGCGCTGTAAGTTCCGTCTTCAAAGGCTTCTTCAACCGGATAACTAAAAGGTGTATATTGGGTAATATTGGAAGTCATTTTCCAGGGGGAGGTTGAAGTTACCTGCGGAAAGTTTTTTTCCACACTGTTGTCACTCCAGGGGTTAAAATTGGCAAAATCGTAGGAATCTTGTTCATCAATTTGTTTATTATAAATATAGGTGTCATTTTTCCTCCAGACATTATTGGGACTACCATTCACTATCCATTCATCCGACCATGTTGTAATCGTGCTCGATAAAATGTCTTGTTCCGGAAAACTATAGTTCTTCAATGAAGTTATGTCGTTGATGTCGATATCAGCCTGATATGATGACTCCTGCGTTAGTTGTGTCAGCATGTTTTTATCTTCCATTCCCTGATATTTCCAGTAGGCGGGTGTCTTTTTTGTAATACGAACTTTGTTCTCACTATCGTTAATAGCATTCCCAATCACCTGTCCGGACAATGCATCCCACAGAAAATTTCTTTCAATACTAGCGATTAATTCAGTTCCATTTTCATAATAATATTCTGTTGAGTTCGATTTGATTAGGTAAGTATTGATAAATTGTTTATCGACCTTTTTTGTCAGAGTTTGGCCTTCTTGATATTCATTGCTGGTTTCGTATCTTTCTTGTATGAGACCTAAAGGTTTGCGATCAGGCAGATTAATATCATTATCATCCTCATCTAAAATGCGTCCATTATTGTAGAGAGCATCGCTGAATCCATAAATCATATCTTCCTGTCTGATTAACCGAAAGGAGTTGGATGAAAGTTGTTCGTAATATGATATTCTTTTTGGCAAGCCATAAATAGATGATTTATTTTTAAAAGATAGCTCAGAGCCGCTCTCGCTGATTTCGTATGGATAATCGTTTGCGGTATGGAATTCATAAACCGTTTTACCGTTTATTAGATTATTGGTATTGTTAACATTTTTTACTACTACCTGGGAATAAATAACACCCGGAGAAGGTCGCCCGTAGCTGAGTTCATGACTTAAATAAGCTTGGTAGTATTCATCCGGCGCAGTATAGACACCTTCCGGTAAAGAGGATTTCCCATAAAGATCCGGTAATGAAGGTGTTACCCCCGTAGAAAAACCCAAATCGTCGCGATACTCATATATGGTTTTATATGATTTTTGACCATCAGAGCTGGTAATGGATTTTACACGTATTCCACCACCATATACCGTTTTAGGGGGAACCAATAGGAGGTATTCATAAAATATTCCTATATTACAGGTTCCCCCAGGCACATCGGCTTCAAATGTATATGGTGTATTAACAGTAATTTCGTTGGTTCCAACATTCAAACTAATAATGGTTCTGCTGGATAGATTTGTTTCCGTATCTGTCCAACATCCCGAACAATTATTCTCATCTATACAATCATTTTCCTCTATATGCTCCTGTATATAGATTTCCTGGCCTATTTCTAAATCCATTGATGATAAGTTGCTCACCTCGATAATATCCGTTGTGGTTCCTTGTTGATTAAGAATTGAATAAGTGTTGGTTCTTTTAAAATCATATGTGTCGCTGACCCTGTAGTAATCATCACTTTCATACTCAATCTCTATTGTTCCTCCAGTTGGGGTGGTAATGCTGGTTAAACTCCACGCGGCTGCCTTGTTTGCACCAGTTGATGTTTGCGGCGTTAAGTGTTCTCTAAGACCATTGCCACCTGAAGGATCACGATAAAGCCCCCAATTATCCCAGTCATGTTCATGCCACCCAGGATTTAATCCTGTCCTAATTGCATCCCCATTCGCATATTCAAAGGTGTAAGCTGGTAAAGTGGAAATGTTATTTTTACCTAAAATTTGTACACTAGTTAAGGTCAATTTAGCTTGATCTGTGGCATTGCTATTTGGTGAATCTGCACATAGAAGGTAATTATAAGTAAACTCAACGGATTTTATCTTGGTGGCATTTGCTTCATCAATTTGCCATTCGTTTCCATCCCAGGTTACAAATTCATCGGTTTTACTATACAAATCGATTCTATCTAATTGTTTCCCATAAATATCACCACCAAGAACCAGATTGTGAAGATAGAAATCACGAGTTATCCATCCACTATCTGCCCATGCATAGTCTTCAGGAGTAAATGGTAGTTGATAAAAATATGTATATCCATCATTTGGATTATAATAAATGGGCTCGATTATGTCGGATCGAAATATATTCAGTTCTCCTCCTCCTGGAGCCAGCCACTTTAAATACATCAAATGCGTGTTTACCGGAGCGTTTCTTATTTCCTCTTCCCAATCACCTCTTATAGTGAAATAAACATAAGGACCATCAACGCCCGCTCCGGGTTCAAGAACCGCATCTTCCTCTAATAGGACAGGGTTTTTTCGATCATTAGCCAATGATTTGTGAAAGATTGCAATGTGGCTGGATGTTTCTACTCTATCGAGCAAAACATAATCTCTGATGCCCCAAGAAAGAACCGTATTAGTGACACTATTTGGATCGGGTCCCCTTCCGGTATATGGTGTTCTCCATATCACTGCTTTTTGATTCACCTCATATTCAAATCTTATCCAGTAACCCCAGTCACCATCATTACATTCACCATTTCCATCCCGATCTACGTAATCCGGTCCTTTTACAGCAGTTAGGAGCCAGTTCGTTGCATAGGGTGAGGCCATAAATGTATAAGATTTTTGTTCAGGGTTTTGTTCATCCAATGTGTTGGAAAAATGATAGACATTTATTACCGGTTGCTTATACTCATAGATCTTTCCATCAATTTCGGTAATTTTGAATCCCTCTATATTATTCGATCCATCCATCAATGGCTCTATTGTTTTGCTGACTACTCTACCAGGAAAAATATTTAAATAATCATCCCCCCAAACATCGCTCTGATTATCGGTTGAAAAATTAGCTCCCAGTTCTCCTAAAAACTTGAATATCGCTTCATTATTCGAATTGGAGGATGATGAACCCCATGTAGAGAGCAGTTTCCCTCTTTCGTCATTATCAAAATCATCTTTGAGGGTAAATGCTGTTTCCATAAACGGCATCATAATACCACCAATGCCCTGAGCTGTTACTTGATAAACATCTTGGGATGCATATAGATAGTCTTTTATACGAACTCTTTCAAATTTCTTGAGGGTTGAAGTATTCGCATGATACTCTGATTGATGAAGATAACCATAGCTTTTATCCGGGTAGCTCTCATTTAACCACCAAAAATAATGGGATAAGCCGACAACTAAGTTAAATAGATAGGGAATACTTGCACCAACATACCACGAACTTCCCACAGGAATATATCTTGCCTCCCCTTTTGGAGGTGTCTGGCCACCGATGCCCCTTATACTAAGTGAAACATTATTGCCAGTTGCGTTGCCCTCTGAATCGAGCTGCATACCAATTGCGCTAAATCCAACCCCACTCTTTTTACTATAATTAATACCAAGCGTAATTCTATTATTTCCATACATTCCGGATCTTGAGAAGCCTATATTGACGCCATTATTTATAGAGTAGCCCAGCTTTAAATTCGTTTTTCCATTTTTGCTTAACGGTATTCGCAAGTAAGCATTTGATCCTACAAGACCTTTGTTGGAATCCCATGACATATCTATACCAGTAGGTCCTAATCCTGCTGACAAATATAACAACTTTCCATAGCCGCTGGCTTCGTAATGTGTATCAACATGCCCAAAGTCATAATCATCCGGGTATCCACTAACTGCACGGCTTATTGCGCCAGGATTCAAAGTCCAACCCAATCCCACCCAAGTAGCATCCTGATTAGGGCCTATGCCTGCGTGGTAACTCAAAACGAGAGGATATCCTCCTTCTGTTCCCGGTACTTCCATCAACGGTAATGCATAAATAAAATCACCGGTAGGGAGATTTACCACATCAGTGACATCTACCGGTTCAAATTGCATTGCCTCTGGCTGAGTTGGACCATCACCAGCACTCAAGTTTATAAAAGGGATAAATACCGTTAAAAATGCGCTAATGAGTAAATAATATTGAGATTTCATTCTTTTTCATCCTCTCTGTAATGTCTATTATCCTGTTTTATGTATCATTTACAAAACGTAGACCATCGATGGTAACTCAAACTCAAATTTTAGCCTTCCCACCCCCAATCCGAATTCCTTTATTACCATGGTCAATTCTCTATTCACTGGTGATAAGAGCGAATGATTGCTAAACTCCGCTGGAAACATCAGTAACAAGGTGCGATCTTTGCGCAGGCCATAAGTACGTTCCAGATGATAGGTATCCAGTGGGATTTCTTCCATGGTTGGCGTTTGTAGATAAATATAATCTTTTAGATGGAACAGGAGTTTCTGCAACCATCGACTATACTCTCCAAATCCCCTCTGCATTTTTTGGTAAATAATATCCTTAGAGGGATCTTCGTAAGCGATATTCAGGATGAAATAGAGCGATTGATTATATTTTTCTTCCTGCTTTTTCAGTACTGTTTTTTCTTTCTGCAAAATTTCAGCAAGTTGCTTTTTGTTTAGGGTGGTATTCCTGTTAATGTTCTTTTGTTTTCTTAAATATCGACGATAATGGGGAATCATCATAGCTTCCGTAGGCATATAACGAACGGTTATTCTTATGCCGTTTTTTACAATGGTCTTTACATACGGAGAATCTTTGCTTTTTATATAATGTTCAAATTCCTCAAGGTTGTGAAATCTCTTTTCACACCCGGACAATAAAACAAGCAACGTTAATCCGAATGGTAGAAAATAGCGAGAAATGTATTGGATTCTTTTCATCATGGTTTCGTAACCTGGTTTGTTCTTGAATATTGGTGGTTTTGCGTTGGTGAAACGCAAAACAGCTTCATCAACATTCACATCCGTTTCCGGACATAGGCAAGAAATTCGTCTGTGACATTAACAGCATCCCGACCATAAAGGATATTTCCCCCGGCGAGGGTTCCGAAGATTATTTCATATCCTTCTTTATCTCCAAAATCCTTCATATATGCATTGATTTCGGTATACACCGGTTGGAAAAGTTCTTGCTCTAACCTGGCGGCTTTTTCCTGCACCGCCCGACTATAGCGAGCATAATCCTGCCGTTTTTTCTTTATGACCCCCTGCTTCTTTTTTAGGGTCTTCTTGTCCCATTTCTCAGCCTGAGTTATTAATTCGCTATTCAATTGTTCAAGCTCTTTTTCCAGTGTTTTCACATTCTGACTCCAACGTTCAATTTGAGCATTCAGACTGTCACGAGCAGTTATAGCACCAGGATATTTTTCTAATAAAATTGCCGAATTCACATAAGCGATTTTAGGGTTAGTGACAAAGTTTAAGGTGCTTATCACTGCTGCATACACCACCACTACGGCTGTGAGAATTATGATGGCTTTTTCAAATGGAAATTTCGGAATGCGTTTCATCCTTATATCTCCTTTCTTTTATGATAATGGGATATCCTGCTTTTTTTATCGCTCAGATTTCATGAGGTTAATCTCTTTTCGTAGTTCAATGTTCTCCTGTTGCAATTGATTGATAGCTTTGTTTTGCTCAATCACATACAGCGTCAGCTCCTCAACCTTTTGCAGCAGTTTGGCTTGCATCTCGCCCACGCTCACGCCGTTGGCGGCTACTTCATCAGCAGAGGGAATACCCGGCAGGTGCTTGTGTGCTTTGATGTGCTGCTCCACTTCTTTTAGAGGCATTAAGCGGTAGTCGTCTTCAAACACAAAATCCGACCAGCCGGTTTCTACAACTATTTCTTCCGCCCGAATCTTACCTAAAACGGAAAGTTTATAACTTGGGGAGGGAGAAGTAGTACCAATACCCACATTCCCGGCGCCGTCAATGGTCAACCGCGTTTGTGTGCCGGAAGCAATATGAAACTTCCCGCCGGAAGAAGCAGCCTGCAACCGCCAGTCGGCGTCCTGATGACCGTTAGGATCACCTGTATAATCATATTCTAATTTTAAGGTGGTTACACCTGACGTTCCACTCTTGTAAATATGAAGCGGTTCAGTAGGTGCAGTGGTGCCAATCCCAATGTTTCCATCGGTTCCCACATGCAACCGGCTGCCGCTGATGTCTATATCGCCGTTAACAGAAAGTTTGCTGGCAGGGGTGGAAGTGCCAATCCCAATGTTACCGGTAGATGACATAATCGTAAATTTCGAATCCGTTAAATCATCAGAGACTCCTATCATAAAATCATTTCCGGTGGATAACCCCATCGTCCAAGAAGCGGATGATGATTTTACTTTAAATTTCATATAAGACGGAGTGCTATTAACTCCTTGGTTTAAAAATAGTTTTAATCCTATAGCATTTATTTCCAGAGGAGCCGTTGGATTTTGTACTCCGATCCCTACGAAAGTATTAGAAGGATCAGTATACAAAATGCCAACATTAGATTTCCAACTTGACTGATTTCCCCCGCCACGTTGTCCAAATAACTGAGAACTGAGCAACAATACTACATAAAGAAGAATATGACCGAATAATTTCTCTAAGTGCTTCATGATAACGACCTCCGATATTTGGGTTAAATGTGATCATTTTGGTATGCATCAGGATTTCCCCTTCCCGACGCAATAATCCTGGAAACAATGTTTCAATCACGATACCGTTGCGAAAGAGGAGTTTCGTAACAAAGCTAACAGTCTAAAACCTATCAGTCCTATGCCGAAGGCATCTCGCATTGGCAGGGCAGCCTGACAGTCTAACTGCGCTTCCGGCGTTTTGTTTGGATCACCGTTCCTGATGAGCCTTTTTTGCAAGAAATTTCAAAGGAATGAGTAAAATAGTCGGGGGGGGTGTACAAAACTTTAGAAAAAAATAGAAATTTTTGAGTCTTGTAAATTAGTTTTAACGAATAATAGAGAAATTCATAACCGCGGTTATTAGCTGTTCTCACTTCAATTTATCTCTTTTATTGCAAATGACGTGATATACTTTTATACGGTGAACGTGGCGTTTACTTATTCCTTTTATTCTACTCGCCCCGGTGACCATGATGGCGGGCAGGATTCATTAAAAAAATTCCGTTATTGCCTGAAATAAGATCGATTCCGTAAATTAAAACAGCGTTTAATATAGGATTTCTTCATGTAATACCTAAATAAAATACTGAACAACACACCAAAAAACTTCTCAACACAACGCTATGAAAAACATTGATACTATTACCCCCCGATTTTTGGTTCACCAAATTGTTTTAATGCTTTTCTGTTTATTCTTACCACTTGAACTTTTTTCCCAATTCCAATCGAGAGACCTGAACGATACACCGGGCGTGGGTGGCATCGTTGACAAATGCGGTTATGATCCGGAAATGGCAGAGCAAATGACTGCCCTCCTGGGTCTCAATTGGGGATACGGGTACGATAGTCTGTTGGTCGATCTGGACCGCTGGAGCCAAAGCCCTTATGTTACCATTGATTCCATTGGCGCAAGCGTGCAAAACAGGGCGATATGGCAGTTGACGATTACCTCTGACAATCCCATCACCAATACTCCCCGCCATACTATTTTCGTGCATGCCCGAACCCACCCCATTGAAGTGCAAGCCTGGTGGGTAACCAACGCCATGATCAACTTTCTCCTATCGGAAGACCCATTTGCTCAATTTATCCGGGAGAACTGCACCTTTTACATCATCCCCATGTATAATCCGGATGGCGTGGAATTGGGATATCCTCGCCACAACGCCCATGATGTGGACCTGGAAAGCAATTGGGATACTTTTCCCTCCGAGCCGGAAGTGCAAACCCTGAGAAATCGATTCACCGAATTGATGGCTTCACCCGCTCCGATTGAAGTGGCTTTAAATATGCACGCCGCTTATGCCTGCCGACGATATTTTGTATATCACGATTCTGCCGGTACTTCTCCCCCGTATACGCTTCTGGAACAGAATTTCATTAATGGCGTTCGA
Organism: Calditrichota bacterium; assembly: GCA_003695285.1. Classification (GTDB taxonomy): domain Bacteria; phylum Calditrichota; class Calditrichia; order RBG-13-44-9; family J075; genus J075. Next base: position 2,229 of record RFIL01000163.1, on the reverse strand, counting down.
TATTACTTCCCGGATGGTATAGAGCCCTGGTATTATTTTATCAGTTGGACCAACGGCACCCCGCCATATTACCCGGAAAGCTGGTTCTGGCTGAATTTTGGGGAATCGGTGATGGCGTTAACCTACGAGGATATGAATTGCCCCCCTGCCGGGGCGTATGATACCACAGCGTATGCCCTGCTGCACGGCGTTACCGATTATCTTGGCATCGTAACTACCATCACGCTCAACCAGTCCCCGACACAACGGGAACGGGTTGTCATGGATCAGAATTACCCGAATCCGGTTCATTTAAACCGGCAGGATGCCCACACGATCATTCAATACAGACTGGCAACTCCCCAAACCGTTCGGTTAACGCTGTATGATATCCTGGGTCGCCGAATCGCAACTTTAGATGAAGGTTTCCGCGGGGCAGGTACGCAAAGAGTTTACTATGATGCCTCACATCTCGCCAGCGGGGTCTATTTGTACCGCCTGGAGACCCCCTCCGGCATCCGCACAAAAAGATTTTTGGTGGTTCAATAACGCTGAACCGGTTAACAAATATCTCTCTTTTTCAAACAACGAATTAACTTCAGGATTACCCATGAGACAGGCAATCACTCTCCTTTTCATATTATCTCTCTTGATTTCCCCGCTTCTTTACAGCCAGGAAAGTGCCGGTGTTCGGTTTGAACTGGTGAAATCAAAAACACTCCCGAAATCCGTTCATCGCTGGCTGTTCCCGGGGGAAAAGACAATCATCTCGATTGGTGAGGATCAAATCACCTGGCAGAGGAACTCGGAAATCCGCCGGTTCACTCTGCCGAAAGATGTTTTAAAGGTGATTACCTCCAAAGGCGGAAACTATTTCGCAATTGTGCGATTAAGCCCGCTTTCGGAGCAGAATCTCAAGGAAAGCCGTGCTCTTCGAATAGAAGTCTACACGGCAGGGCAGGAACATCTTTATACAATCGAACGCCCCCTTGAATATGATGACCCGCTTCCGCTGATTGCCCTTTCCGACCGCGAAGGGGCGCTTGTCATCGGTCGGAATACAACCGGTGAACTCCGATTTTTCAATTCGGAGGGAAAGGTACTCCGCACGGTGCGGTTATTTGAAGGGGTGGGATATGACATGGAACGCGCCCTGCAAATTGATCTGACCAGGGACGGGGAAATGGCAGCCGTTGTCGCCGGGAAGCGCGGCGCTTCTCCGGCCGGCTCAAACGCTCCCCATCCTTCCGCAGAGCCTCATCTCTTCCTCTTTTCCCTCCAGGGCGTGGAACTATGGCGAACACCGCTGCCGGACTTCAACACCTCCGCGGTTGCCATTTCCGACAATGGTCAATATATTGCCGCCAACAGCTACACCATTACCCTCGGTGGAAAATTTACCAAAAGAACCCTGGTTTACGACAGGTCCGGGAACGAAATCGGTCAGGCGAACATCCTTTTTAAGCGGGCGGCTTTTTCACCGGACGAAAAATTTCTGATTCTGGCTGATAATCATCTGGCAACAGTAATGAACCTGGAGACCGGAAATATTCCCTGGCATTATTCCTTATCAAAAGGGGAGGGGATGATCACTGCCGTTGCTGTATCGAACGGTGGTGAAATTTCTGCCCTGCTTGTTGCCAGAAGCGAATTGGGCGAAGGCACCTTCATGTTTACCAATCCCCGCTTAAAAATACTGAATAGCACCGGAGATTTACAGCAGGAACTGGAACTGACCGGTCAGGTGTTTGAGAAACCGGCGTTAAAGTTATCCGCCGACGCTAAGAAAATTTTTATCGGATTTAGAAATGCTTATCAAGTGTACCGGACAAAACAATGAGATTTAAAATGATGAAGAATTCGTCTCTTAAGTTTATTTTATCCACCCTAATCATTCTGCTGAACGGTCATTTTCTGTTCGCACAAAATCAGTTTCCCTGGCCCGTTACCCCCTTCAATGAAAGCCACGAAATTACCGGCAATTTTTGTGAATACCGCAGCACCAGCAATCCCGCCCATTTTCACAACGGAACCGATATTCCCAAGGTGGATGGGTCTCCCGTATATCCGGTAAATGATGGAACCATCGTCAGTATCGGAACCGTGGGAGAATATGGGAATAATGCCTGGGTACGGGTGGGGGACAAAGCTTATGTGCATATTGAGCCCAATCCGGCGCTTTCCGTGGGAGACCCGGTTTATACTTCACAAACCGTGCTGGGATGGATACTCCCGGGGTTAGGCCATGTT